>JANONS010000221.1:0-6817 GCA_031420915.1 Armatimonadota bacterium | reverse complement strand
TGATGCTGTCGGTGAAGAGGAACCCGATCCCCAGGATCAGGTCATATTTCTCCCCGGCCAGCAGGCGCAGGAGTTCCTCCCGGTTCTCTCCGCCGGCCGCCGGCTCGAGTTCCTTGGTCTCGATCGTGGCGGCGAAGATCTTCGCCGCCCGATCCAGCCCGGCCGCGGCCATGTCGTTGAACGAGAGATCGCCACGGCCTCCTACATCGTAAACCAGGCCGATCTTCAGCTTCCTCCCCTGCGCCGTGGCCACCGGGCTGCTGACCGCCCATGTGAGCACGAGCCCGATGATGCCCAGGGCAACGCCCATGCGGACAAATCGCTTCATTCCTCCACCCCCCCTGATGTACGCCGATTCTCAGAACCGGCGAGTGTTGTGTCTGTGCTGGAAGACCCTACGGATACTTCGCGGCGAGCAAACCGACACCTTCATCGGTGTTCATGGAGGGTGGGGGCAAGCCGCAAGGAGGAGGGCGGGGCGGATCTACTTCCTGACGACCCCGGCCCCCAGCGTCCGCTCCAGCGCGTCCAGGCCGATGAGAACTTCGCGGGGGCTGCTGCCCTGCGCGGGCCCGACGATGCCGCGTTCCTCCAGCTGGTCGATCAGCCGGGCGGCGGTGACGTAGCCGATCCGCATCTTGCGCTGCAGCAACGAGACCGAGCCGTAGCCGGCCCGCACGACGAGCCGCGCCGCATCCGCCAGACGCTCCCCGTCCTCGCTCCGCTCCACCGACGCCATCTTCTGACCGGCCTCCAGCAGGCCCGGGTCGAAGGCGGGTTTGCCCTGACCGCGCCACCAGTCCACCAGCGCCTGGATCTCCTCGTCCGCGATATAGGAACCCTGGGCGCGTACCGGCCGCGACGCTCCCATCGGCAGGAAGAGCATGTCGCCCCGGCCGATCAGTTTTTCGGCGCCCGGGCCGTCGATGATCGTCCGGCTGTCCACCTGGCTAGAGACCGCGAAGGCGATGCGCGAGGGGATGTTGGCCTTGATCAGCCCGGTGATCACATCCACCGACGGGCGCTGTGTGGCCACCACCAGGTGGATACCGGTGGCCCGGGTCATCTGCGCCAGGCGGACGATGACATCCTCGAAGTCGGCCGGCGCCACCATCATCAGGTCGGCGAGCTCGTCGATCACGATGACGATGAAGGGTAGTGGGGTCGCGTCGGTCAGCTCATTATACGCCTGGATGTTGCGCACGCCCGCCTCCGCGAACCGCTCAAAGCGCTCTTCCATCACCCGGAGCATCTCTTTGAGCGCACCCGCGGTGGCGCGCGGGTTGGTTACCACCGGGACCAGCAGGTGAGGGATGTCGTTGTAGTTGGTCAATTCGACCCGTTTAGGGTCGATCATCACAAAGCGGACTTGGTGGGGCGTGTAGCGGAACAGGAGGCTGGCGATGATCGCGTTGAGCGCCACCGTCTTCCCTGACCCCGTGGTGCCGGCGATGAGGAGGTGGGGCATCTCCGTCAGATCCGCGACGATGGGATGGCCCGTCAGATCCTTCCCCAGCCCCACGATCAGCGATCCCCGCATGGCCCCAACCGCTTCTGCCCCCAGGATCTCGCTGATGTGGACCAGGCTGCTCTTCTGATTTGGGATCTCGATGCCGACGGCCGATTTCCCCGGGATCGGCGCCTCGATGCGGACGCTGGGGGCGGCCAGGTTGAGCGCGAGGTCGTTGGTCAGGCTGGTGATCTTCTGCACCTTGACCCCCGAACCGGGCTGCACCTCGAATCGCGTCACCACCGGCCCCTGCTCCCAGCGCACCACCTTGGCCTCGACCCCGAAGCTCGCCAGCGTCCGCTCCAATGCCCGCGCGGTCTCCGATGGGTCCCACCGCTGGCCCCGCGCTCCCTTCGACGGTTCACCCAGGAGGGTGAGCGGGGGAAGTTCATATGTCTCCTGGGGATCGGGCAGCAGCGATGCCTGCTGCATGCGTTCTCTTCCGGCGCCCGCCCCCACTCGTTGGGGACGGCGACGGGCTGCAGGTGGAGCAGGTGCGATCCCCGATTGCAGGGCCCCCGATGCGGGCGCGGCGCCCACCGCAGCGGGCTCCAGAGGGAAGAGCGTGGCCTTCGCCTGAGCCTCGGCGGGTAGTTCCTCCGCCACTGGACTCACCGGCGCGGGTGCCGGCGTCCCCAGTACGTGCCCGGGTGGGCGGGCGCGCCGCCATGCGACCCATTGGTTCTTCGCGGTTCGTGCCCAACGGATGCCCGTCTGCAGCATCGTCAGCGCCTGCCGGCCCGCCGCCCTCCCTGCTTGTCTTCCCACGTTGATCGCCACCCGACCTGCGACCCGCAGGATCCACCCGATCGCCTCTCTCATCCAGGCCAGAGCGTCGACAAGCCGGGCGGCCGGGATGCTGGAGAACAGGAAGAAGGCAACCAGACCGCCCAGGCCGATGAGCAGCCAGAGGCCGATCTCTCCCACGAGGGCGCGCGCGCCCGACACCAGCACGGCTCCCAGGGCGCCTCCCCCCTCCCCCGCCCGCATGGCCGCAAATTCCTCTCCGGGCGCGGTCCGGGCATGGAGTATGGCGAGCAGGGTCAGGCCGCCGAGCAGGAGGCCTTGCACCCGCCTCGGGAACCGGGCATGACCGCGCGCCAGGATGACCACAAGCCCGGTCAGGAAACAGAGGAGGGGAATCGCCGGCGCGCCCTGCCCGAGGACCAGCCGCTGCCAGTGGCCGAGGATGAGCGCCACCCCGGTGGCCTTCGGGAGAAAGCTCAGGCCGAGCAGCAGGGCGGCCAGCAGGAGGAGCATGCCGACGCCGTTGCGTCTCGATGATGCGGGTCTCCGTCGCTTCGCCATTAGGCTCCTCAGCGAAACGTGCTCAGAAAGACGGCCAGTCCCGCGGCCCAGCAGTATAGGGCGAAGGCGGCCAGCCGCCCCCGGCGGATGGCGTCGAGCAGCCAGCGGATCGCGATCATCCCGAAGACCGCGGAGACGGTGAAGCCTACCAGCAGCTGCGCCGGGGTGTACCCCAGGGCCTCTGCCTGAGGGAGGTCCTTCAGCGCGAAGAGGCCGGCCGCGACCAGCGCGGGGATGGCCACTAGGAAAGATAGACGGGCCGCCTCCTCCCGTCTGAGGCCCGCCCACAACGCTGCGGCGATCGTGATGCCGGAGCGGGAAATCCCCGGCACGATGGCAATCCCCTGCGCCAGACCGAGCGCGGAGGCATCGGACAGCCGGGTCTCCAACATCCCCCGCCTGCCGCGCTCCCGGGCGAGCAACAGGATCGCGCCGGTCACCATCAACTGGAGCGCCGTCCCGCGCAGGGATTCGAACATCCGTTCAAAGCGGTTCAGGAAGGTCAGGCCGATGACCCCGGTCACGGCGGTCGCCAGCACGATCAGCCAGGCGAGGCGCCCGTAGGGGTCGGCTTGCTCGCGCCGCGAGCGCGCACCCCGCAGTGAAGCCAGGAATCCGGCCAGGAGGCGGCGGACATCGGGCCAGAACAGCACGAGCGCGGCGAGCGCCGTGCCCAGGTGGAGGACGCCTTCCAGAACCAGACCTGGCCGGGGGACGCCGAGGAAGTGCTCGGCGAAGACCAGGTGAGCGGAACTGCTGACCGGCAGGAATTCAGTCAGGCCCTGCACGATGCCGAGGATGATCATCTGCACCATCAGTTGCTCCGACGAAAGGGACGATGTGAGCCGAATTCACGTTCGATTGTAGTCCATTCGCGGACGGGGGGCCACTCCCTCTCGCCTCTACACCTCCATCACCATCGGCAGCACCATCGGCTGTCTGCGGGTCCGCTCATAGAGGAACTGGCTGAGGTCGTCTCTGATCGCCGACTTTACCGGCCCCCAATCGGTGGCATGGGCACGCTGCAACCGGCGGACTGTCTCGAGGACGCGCCCGCGGGCGTCGGCCACGAGATCCCCGGCTTCTTTCATAAAGACGAACCCTCGGGAGACGACGTCAGGTCCGCTGACCACTTTGCCGGTGGAGCGATCCAGGCCCAGGAGGACGATGACGATCCCATCCCGCGCCAGGTGCTGCCGATCGCGCAGAACAACGGCGCCAACGTCCCCGACGCCGAGCCCGTCCACCAGGACGTTGCTGACGGCGAGGCGGCCGGCGATCCGTCCGCGCGGCGCCACCTCGAAGATGGTCCCGTTCTCCCCCATCAGGATATGCGCCTGGGGGATGCCGACCTGGGCCGCCAGACGCGCGTTCTGCACCAGCATCCGGTACTCGCCGTGCACGGGAACTAACACCTGCGGCCGCAGCAGGTTCATCATCAACTTCAGCTCCTCCGCGGAGGCGTGGCCGGAGACGTGGACGCCGGTGGCAGAACCGTAGATGACCTCCGCACCGCGCCGGAAGAGGTTGTCGATCGTACGCGCCACACTGCCCTCGTTCCCCGGGATCGCCGAGGCGGAGAAGATGACCGTGTCGCCACGCTTGACGGAGAGCTGGCGGTGCTCCCCCGCGGCCATCCGGGTCAGCGCGGAGAGGGGTTCCCCCTGGCTGCCCGTGATCAGGATCGCCACTTGCCGGTCGGGCAGGCGGCGCAGTTCCTCCACCGTGGCCAGCAACCCCGCTCGGGGGCGGAGATGGCCGAGGTCCCGGGCGATGCGCACACTCCCCTCCATGCTCCGCCCGATGACCCCTACCCGGCGGTCGGTCGCCTCTGCCAGGTTCACCACCTGCTGCAGGCGGTGGATGTTGCTGGCGAACGTCGTGACGATGATGCGCCCGCGGGCTCGTTCGAAGTACTGCGCCAGCGCGACGCCCACCTGACGTTCGGACGGCGTGTAGCCCGGCCGCTCGCTGTTGGTGCTGTCGAGGAGGAGGGCGCTGACCCCTTGCTCGCCGAGTTCGGCCAGGCGGGCGATGTCGGTCGGACGGCCGTCCACGGGCGTCTGGTCGAACTTGAAGTCGCCGCTCACCACGACCGTGGACCCGGCCGCCCGCACGATGACCGATGCGCTATCCGGGATGCTGTGGCTCACGCGGACGAGTTCCACCTTAAAGGGCCCAAGCGTAGCCTCCTCGCGGTAGCCGATCGTCTGCCACCTGGCGTTCGTCGCCTGGCCCTCCACCTTCCCACGCGCCAGTCCCAGCGTCAGAGGGGTGCCGAGCACTACCGGCTGCACGTGCTGCAGGAGGAACGGGAGCGCGCCGATGTGGTCCTCGTGTCCGTGCGTGAGTACGACACCGTGCAGCCGGAGGCCGCGTCCTGTGAGCACCGAGAAGTCGGGGATGACGAGATCGATGCCCAGGAGTTCCTCTTCGGGAAACATCAAGCCGGCGTCCACCAGCAGGGCGTCCTGACCGGACTGGATCAGCGTGGAGTTCTTGCCGATCTCGCCGAGCCCGCCGAGCGGGATGATCTGGAGGGGCGCCGGCGCGGCCGGCTGGGGCCGGCGCCGGCGCGGCGATTTACCGCCAGGTCGGGAAACGTGTCGTCGCGGCTTGCGGGAGGGGGCGGGACTCACTGCCTCAGCCCGATCTCAGCGAAGACCTCCTGCACTCTCCGGAAGTCGCGGTGGAGGATCTCTCTCCGCAGTCCATAGAGCGCAGCCGCCGGATGAAAGAGAGGGAGGATCGTCCGCCCGTTGCTCCTGAACACGCGCCCATGCACCTTCGAGACCTTCTTCCCGGGCAGGAAGGTGTTGAGCGCGTAGGCGCCCAGCGTCACGATCAGGCGAGGCTGGATGATCGCCAGTTGCTGATCGAGCCACGGCGCGCATGCGGCGACCTCTTCGGGGTGGGGCGCTCGGTTCGACCCGTCCGTTCGGTCGGTTGGGCGCGACTTGACGACGTTTGTGATATAGACCCTGTCTCGTCGAAGCCCGGTCAAGGCGAGTAGTTCACCGAGGAGCCGCCCGGCGGCGCCGACGAAGGGACGCCCCTCCGCATCCTCCTGGCGCCCCGGCGCCTCGCCGACGAACATGATCTCTGCGTCCGCGGGACCTTCCCCCGGGACCGCGGTCACGCGTGTCCGCGACAGCGGGCAGCGAGTGCAGGCCAGGATCTCTTTGTGCAGATGCGTCAGGGCCCGTCGGGCGTTAGGCTGCAACCGGCACCAGGTTGAGCTCCTGCAGCACCGCCCGGACCTGCTCCTGTTCCTTGGGCGTGGCCTCCACCAGGGGGAGCCGTGGTTTCCCCACGTCGAATCCGGCCAGGGCCAGCGCGGCCTTGAGGGGCACAGGATTCGTGGTGATGAAGAGCACCCTGAAGATGCCCCACAGGCGGAGGTGCAGGACCAGCGCGGCGCGCACATCGCCCGCCTGGAAGGCCCGGATCATCTGCCCGATCTCGATGCCCACCAGGTGGGAGGCGACGCTGATGACCCCGGTCCCGCCCACCGCCAGCATCGGCAGGGTGAGGCTGTCGTCCCCGGAGTAGATGAGGAAGTCCGGCGGCGTGCGCTTGCGCACCTCGGAGGCCTGGTCCAGGCTCCCGGTGGCCTCCTTGATCCCGACGATGTTAGGCACGTCGGCCAGGCGCGCCACCGTCTCAGGCAGGCAGTTGACCCCGGTGCGGCCGGGGATGTTGTAGAGGATCACCGGGAGGCGTGTCGAGTCGGCGATGGCGCGGAAGTGGGCGTACAGGCCGTCCTGAGAGGGGCGGTTGTAGTAGGGGTTGACCAGCAGGATGCCGTCAGCGCCAGCCTTTTCGGCTTCTGCCGTCAGGCGAATCGAGTGGGCGGTGTCGTAGGTCCCCGTGCCGGCGATGACCTTGGCCCGCGCGCCCACGGTCTCCTTGATGGTGCGAAACAGCGCGACCTTCTCCTCATCTGCCAGCGTCGGGGACTCGCCGGTCGTGCCGGCGATCACGAGTCCATCGGAACCG
>JANONS010000220.1:0-7986 GCA_031420915.1 Armatimonadota bacterium | reverse complement strand
GCGCCTGCGCGCCAGGCTGGTCGAGCGGGTGGCGGCGATCGAGGGGGTCACGGTGAACGGGCCCGCAGGCGACAGCGCCGCCCCGCACATCCTCAACCTCCGCATCCTGGGCGTGCGCGGCGAGACGCTCGTTCACCGGCTAGAGTTGGACTCCATCTACGTCTCCACCGGCTCCGCCTGTCACGCGCGCGACCCGCGTCCCAGTCACGTGCTGGTGGCGATGGGCCTGGGGCGGGAGGAAGCGCTATCCAGCATCCGCATCAGCCTGGCCCGCACCACCACGGTCGAGGAGGTGGACGCCGCCTCCGATGCGATCGCCCGGGCGATCGTCGAGCTTCGGGTGCTGGTGTAGTGGAACACGTCCTGCTGATTCGCTACGGGGAGATCGGCCTGAAGGGGCGGAACCGCCGCTTCTTCATCGACACATTGGTCCGCAACCTGGCTGTTCTGGCGGGGCGGCCGGCGCAGATCCGTCCGCACTTCGGGCGCGTGCTGATGCCGCTTGCGGGAGAGGACCCGGAGCTGGTTGACCGGGTGCGCCGCGCGTTCGGGGTGGTCTCCGTAAGCCCCGCGCTGCAAGTCCCGTCGGAGATGAACGCCATCGTGGAGGCCGCCAGCGCCGCGACCGCCCGCCATCTCGCCAGGCGGGACGCCGCCTCCTTCCAGGTGAACACCCGCCGCGCCGACAAGCGGTTCCCCCTCTCCTCGATGGAGGTGAACGTCGCGGTCGGACGCCACCTGCAGGATGCGTACGGCCTGCGGGTGGATCTTGACGCGCCGGACGTGACCGTCTCCATCGAGATCCGCGACCATAGCTACGCCTACACCGAGATCCTCTCCGGGCCGGGGGGCCTGCCGGTGGGCACGGGCGGCCGCGCGGTGTCGCTCCTCTCGGGGGGGATTGACAGTCCGGTCGCCACCTGGATGGCGGCCAGGCGGGGGCTCGTGGTGATCCCCGTCCATTGCTATGCCTTTCCATTCGTCAACGAACGGTCGAAGGTCAAGGTGGTGGACCTCTGCCGCGTCCTGTCCCGATACGCCGGGGCGGTGCGGCTGTGGGTCGCCTTCTTCACGGAGATTCAGCGCGCGATTCAGCTTGGGGTGGTCGCGGACCTGCGGGTGACCATCATGCGGCGGATGATGATGCGGCTGGCGGAGCGCATCGCGCAACGGGAGGGAGCCCTGGCCCTGGTGACCGGGGAAAGCGCGGGCCAGGTCGCCAGCCAGACCCTGGAATCCATCGCCGTGATCAACGCCGCCACCCGGCTCGTGGTGCTCCGGCCGGTCATCGGCATGGACAAGACCGAGATCGTCGCCCGCGCCCGCGCGATCGGCACGTACGACCTCTCGGTGTTGCCGTACGAGGATTGCTGTAGCCTGTTCGTGCCGGCGCATCCGCGAACCCGTCCAACCCTAGGAGAAGCAGAGGCGCAGGAACGGGGCCTCCCCATCGCCGATCTCCTCGACGAGGCGGTCGGGCGCAGCGAGGTCATCGAGGTCACCCCGCGCGAGACCCCGCAGCTCCTGGCGGCGCCGGTCGGATAACGCACCTGCAGGAAGTCCACCGCGAAGAGATAATGAAGAGATAATACAGAGGTATCCGTGAAGGTTTGTCTGTACATGGAACACGGGAGCCGGCATGCCTGGAGCGGGGGCATCCGGCGGGCCTATGAGAATCAGATGAAAGCACTCCGCGCCGCGGGGGTGGACTTCACCACCGACCCGCGTGAGCGGTTCGACCTCCTCGACGTCCACACGTTCGGTCCGCGCTCCGTCTACCTGGTGGAGAAGTACACGGGACGGCGGCCCGTCGTCATCCACGGTCACACGACGGCGGAAGACTTTGCCAACTCGTTCGTGATGAGCGACTCGATCGCCCCCTATCTGGGGCGGTTCCTCCGGTACTTCTACGGCAAGGCGGACATGTTGATCGCGCCCTCCCCCTATACGCAGGACGTGCTGCGCCGCTATGAGGTGGACCGGCCGATCGAGGTCGTCAGCAACGGCGTGGACGTCCGCCGCTTCCAGCCGAGCGCGCGCAAGCGTCCCCAGGCCCGCGGCCGGTATGGCCTCACCGGGACCGTGGTCTTCGCGGTGGGACTGGTCCTGCTCCGTAAGGGCGTAGACATGTTCTGCGAGGTGGCGTCTCTGCTGCCGGCCCTCTCGTTCGTCTGGTTCGGCCGCGTCCACCGCGCGGTCAAGGCGGAGACGCTGCGGGTGGTCGAGAGCGCGCCGGCCAACGTGCGCTTCGCCGGCTACGTGGAGGACGTCACCGACGCGTACGCGGGTGGGGATATCTTCTTCTTCCCCAGCCTGGTGGAGAATGAAGGGATTGCCATTCTGGAAGCGGCCGCGGCGGGCAAGCCGCTGGTGCTCCGCGAAGCCGAATGCTTCGCCGGACGGTACGTACACGAAGAGAACTGCCTGAAGGGCGCGACCGCCGAGGAGTTCGCCGATCACCTCCAGCGGCTGTTCGCCGACGAGGCCCTGCGCACCCGGCTCGGCGAGGCGGCGAAGGTCTTCGCCGAGCGCCACTCCCTCGATAAAGTCGGCTCCCGCCTCCGCGAGATCTACACGCGCCTGATGTAGGAGGGGTGGGGCTCCCCCAACCCATCGGGGGCCATCTCGCCAAGGTGGATGGTTTTGGCCCACTCCATCTTCCCCGTGATGGCGGCATGCACGTACCGGACGATGGCCAGCGGGACCACCACGACGCGGTGGAGGGAGAACAGGGCGAAGCGGAGCAGGATCCCGGCCACGGTCGCTGGGCGCCATCCCCGGCCCTCGACGACCGCGGCGAGCACCCCTATGGTGAAGAAGCACGACACACCCACCATCACCGCGTGTGGGACCCGCAGGAAGAGGACCACCACGCCGGCCAGCCCCACCAGGGCGTAGGCATAGGTGGTGAGGAGGGCCAGGGTCGCCACGAGCGAGCCGCCCAGGAAGAGAATGATATCGAAGCGGAGATGGAGCGGTAGGCGCGCCACCAGAATGGCCGGCAGATGCTCTCCCAGGCACCGCATCCCTCCTTCGAACCAGCGGGTGCGCTGCCGGATGAGGGCCCCTATAGCCGGCACCGCTTCCTCCCCGACGATCGCCTCCTCGCAGTAGCGAATCCGCCAGCCCGCGAGATAGAACCGGACGGAGAGGTCGATGTCCTCCGTGAGGGCCTCTTCGTTCCATCCCCCCACGTTCGCCAGCGCATCGCGCCGCATCAGCATCCCATTGCCGGCCAGGCTGACGAAGGTCCCGGCGGCCTCCCGCCCCCGCTGAAGGTGCGTGAGCATGATGGCAAACTCATCCTCCTGCATCCGGGTGAGGGCGTTCTGAGCGGCGTTGTATGGCAGACGACGACCCTGCACCCCGGCCACTCGCTCGCCATCCAGGCAGGCCACCATGCGCTGCAGGACGTCCGGGGCGACGCGCGCGTCGGCGTCGAAGAAGGCGAGGAGGTCGCCCCGCGCATAGCGCACCCCGAAGTTCAGGGCGGCCGCCTTCCCGCGGCTTCCAGCCGGCGTCCCCACGATCCGCAGCCCGCACTCGCGGCGGAGGAGCCGGTGGAGGCGGCGCAGGAGTCGCGGCGTCGCATCGGTTGAGCGGTCGTCGATGACGATCACCTCGAAGCGGCGGCGCCCTGCGGCGTGATACTCCAGCCGGGCGAGACTCTGCAGCGTGCCCTCGATGACCCGCTCCTCGTCCTTGACCGGGATGAGGATGGAGACGAAGGGCATCACTCCACGCCCCCGGGGCGGGCCCGGGCGGTGGCGCACGCTGAGGAGCAGCAAGCCGCCGCCGTAGAGACTCAACCCGATGAAGAGGACCTGCAGCCAGCGGACGCTGACGAGGAGCGTGTGGAACATGAAGCGGCCCAGATACTCCAGGTTGTGAATGACCATCCCGATCCACAGGGCGGCGATCAAGAGGAGGACGAGGTGGCGCGTGATCCGAACCGGCATGGCGCTCCCGTCAGCCCCCTACCGGCGACGTGACCAGGGCTTCCAGCGACGCGTCAAACGGGGGCGTGGCCACGCCGGCCTCAGTGATGATGGCCGTGATGAGGTGATGCGGCGTGATGTCGAACGCGGGATTGTACGCCCGGATGCCCTCCGGCGCGATCGCTCGATCGCCGATCCGCCAGACCTCTTCCGGGTCGCGCTCCTCGATGGGGATCAGCGATCCTGCTGCCGTGCGGAGATCGATCGTCGAGAGGGGGGCGGCCACGAGAAAGGGAATCTCGTGCGCCCGCGCCAGCACGGCCAGGGTGTAGGTGCCGATCTTGTTGGCCACATCGCCGTTCGCGGCCACGCGGTCGGCGCCGACGATCACGCGGTCGATCGCCCCGCGCGCCATGAGGCTCCCCGCGGCGTTGTCGGTGATCAGCGTAGCAGGGATGCCGTCCCGGCGGAGCTCCCAGGCGGTCAACCGCGCTCCCTGCAGGACGGGGCGCGTCTCGCACACGACGACCTCGATCCCCTTCCCCAGATCGTGAGCGCGACGCAGGACGCCATAGGCGGTGCCCACGTCGACCGTGGCCAGGCTTCCGGTATTGCAGTACGTCAGGATGCGCTCGCGGGCGTGGATCAATGCCGCGCCGTGCTCCGCAATGGCGCGGTTACTGCGCACATCTTCCTCGGCAATTGCCTCGGCCTCCCGGAGGAGGACCGCGGTAAGCGATCCCTCCCCGCTGCTTCGCCCGGCGGCGGCGAGCATACGCTCGAGCGCCCAGCCGAGGTTCCGGGCCGTTGGGCGCGTGCCCATCAGGACCGCGGCGGCGCGCTGCACCTCCGCCAGACCGGCGCGTCCCCCGGCATCCCGTCCCCCCGCCAGGACCAGTGCGAACGCCGCCGCCGCTCCGATCGCGGGGGCGCCCCGGATCGCCAGATGACGGATGGCGTCCGCGACCTCCTCCCAGGTGCGGCAGGTGCGGACGATCGACTCCTGGGGCAGCCGGGTCTGGTCCAGCAGCCGGACCGTACCTGCCTCCCACCACACCGTCCTCATGTCTCCTCAGCCGCCCCGCACATCTCTACTCCGCCCCGTACATGCCACGCTGCCCCCCAAAAGGAGGATGGCCCGGGATCGCCGCCAGGAGACGGGAAGGGCTACTCGATCGGAAACAGCGCCGAGTGTTCGGGCTGGCTGAGTTCCGCCGTGATGACGATGTTGCTTGGCGTGAAGAGGAACATCTCATCGCCCACCCGCTGCAGGTGCCCGTCAAGCGCATAGGTCGCACCGCTCAGGAAATCCACGATGCGCCGGGCCAGATCCGCCTCCGCCCCCTGAAGGTTCACGATCACCGGCCGGCGGGCCTTCACAAACTCCGCTCCGCGCCTCGCCTGCTCCAGCGACCGCGGCTCCAGCACGACGATCTCCAGCTGTCGTTGGGCGTGCAGGCTGAAGACCGGCGAGCGCCGCGCGGGCGGAGCCGTCTCGGTCCCCGCCAGACCGTCCTCCTCAACCTCCTCGGTGAACCCGAGGAACGTCATGAACTTCTCCACTGCACCCACTGCTCATCCCTCCCGCTCTCTCCTCCCTTCCCTGGAACGGTGCTCTCCCGATTTCTGGCCGAGATCGTGGTGCTACAGGCGGCGCCCGCCAAAAATTGCCCGGCCCACCCGGATCAGCGTGGCGCCCTCCTCGATCGCGACCTCGTAGTCTTGACTCATCCCCATCGACAGTTCATCGGCGTCGGACACCTCCGCCCGGACCTCTTCGCTGAGGCGCCGCAGCCGCCGGAACATCGGCCGCACGGTCTCGGGATCATCCGCAAGCGGCGCGATCGTCATTAGCCCCCGCACACGGACGCCGGGCGAGCCGGCGATCCGCGGGGCCGCGTCCCGGACCTCCTCGGGGGCGAACCCGTGCTTCCCGGGCTCTCCCGCGACATTCACCTGCAGCAGGACCGGAATGTCACGGCCCAGCACGCCAGCCCGTCGCGCGATCTCTTCAGCCAGCCGCACCGAGTCGACCGAGTGGATCAGCGCAAAGACCTCAATCGCCCGCCCGACTTTGTTGCGCTGCAGGTGCCCCACCAGATGCCAGCGGGGCGCGGGGCCCAGGGCCGCGATCTTGGGGAGCGCTTCCTGGATGCGGTTCTCACCGAGATCCACGATCCCCAGCGCCAGCGCTTCCCGGATGCGTTCCGGGTCAACCCCCTTCGTGACCGCGACGAGCCGGACGTCCTCGATGCGCCGGCCGCTTCGGTCGGCGGCGGCACGCATCCGCGCCTGCACCGCAGCCAGGCGAGACGTCAGATCGTCGTGATACAGGTGCAACCTATTCTACGGGCCCTGGAAGAATCCTGGCGATTTATCCGAGGCTGATCAGCGCGCCCATGCGTCCGGTGACCCCGTCCCGCCGGTAGGAGAAGAGGCGGTCGGGATGGCAGGCGGTGCAGAGTCCGCTGGCCCAGATCTGCCCGGGTGGGACTCCGAGGGCCTCAAGCATCCGGCGGTTGGCGTCTACCAGGTCCAGCCACCAGCGGCCTACACGTGCCGGCAGCAAGACTTCTCTCGACCAGGGCCAGGGGGCAAAGGCGGATGCGACCGGATCGTCCACCTCGTAGTGACAGGGGCCGATCGCCGGACCCATCCCGACTCGCAGATCTCGCGGGTCTGTGCCGAAGGTCTTGATCATCATCTCGACCGCCGCGGCTGCCACACCCCCCGCCGTTCCCCTCCAGCCGGCATGCACTGCCCCGACCGCTCCGCGGCGGAGATCCCAAAGGAGGATCGGCACGCAGTCCGCCACATGGATCGCCAGCACCACCCCGCGATCGGCCGTCACCAGCGCGTCCGCGCCGCCGATCCTGGTCCCTCGTTCCGCCCGCGTGACGACCGCCACTTCCCGGCCGTGTACCTGCGAGGCCTCGACCTGCCCGGCCGGATCGCAGCCCAGCCCCTCCATCATGCGCCGGCGGTTCGCCTCCACCCGCTCCGGGACGTCGCCTACATCCCGCCCCAGGTTGAGTGTCGCAAACGGCGATGCGCTGACGCCACCGATTCGAGTGGTGAAGCCGTGCACCGCCTCATCCCCGTCGAGCGTCGGCGCCCGCAGCAGCGGCACACCGTTCGATGCGGTGGCGAGAGCACGCATGGGCTGTGAGGCGGCCTCAGACGACACGTTCGCGGACCGCCGCGCTGAAGTAGTCCATCGCCGCCACAATGATGGTGATCCCCCAGATGGCAGTGGCCGCCTGCTGCCACTGCAGGAGGTTGATGAATTGAATCAGCAGGAAGCCCACGCCGCCGCCGCCGACCATGCCGATGACCGTGGACATGCGCACGTTGATGTCCCAGCGGTAGATCGTGAACGCGATAAACGGCGGCACGATCTGCGGCACGACGGCGTAGCGGATGACCTGGAGCGGGTTGGCACCCGTGGCGGTGATAGCCTCGATGGGCCCGGGGTCGATGGATTCGATCTGCTCCGAGTAGAGCTTGGCCAGCGAGGCCACGGAATGCAGCGCCAAGGCCAGGACGCCCGCGAACGGCCCGATCCCCACCCACACGGCGAAGACCGTGGCCATGATCAGGGGCTCGACGGAGCGCGTGATGTTCAGGATGGTGCGCACCGCGTAGTAGATGGCCGTCCCCACGCCGCTCCGCGCCATCAGGTTCTTCGCGCCGAGGAAGCTGATGGGGATGGCGAAGACCAGGGCAATTGTCGTCCCCATCAACGCCAGGAACACCGTCTCCACGAGGCGGCCGAACACGAGCGTGGCCGCCCTACTCGGCCGGAGCAGTCTCCCCTCCAGGGTTACCTCAGCGGTGAGCGCATGGTGCTCCCCGATCAACTCCAGCACCTCCAGGGTAAGGGTGAACCTCCCCTGGGCATCTGTCACGTACTCGCCACCTTCCGCAGAAGATCCCGACTGATCGGTCCAGATGATCTTGCCCGGACGATCCGGCGTGAATCCCTCGCCGCGCACGAGGATGGACTCTCCCGGCCGGGCCACGGGTGCGGAGAGCATAAGGCGTGGCC
>JANONS010000219.1:0-8145 GCA_031420915.1 Armatimonadota bacterium | reverse complement strand
CCATGTCGTGACCCGCTACCGGGTGCGGACGCCCGTGGAGCGGTGGCAGATCCAGGACCGGGTCCGGGTGGGCCTGGCGAGGGTGGGCCACCGCGGGCGGATCCGGTTCTACGAGATGCCGGACGGCAGGCTTGCCTTTGCGGTGTGGACCGGCCTCCGGGCCGACGCGCAGCTGGTGGACCGGTTGCGGACCATCGATCGGGAGGACGGAGGGTGACGGATAATCACTTCTTGCAGTTATAGCAGTGGTTGCTCACCTTGAGGCTGAGGGTACCGTTCACGCGGCCCAGGCCGCGGAGTTCCGTCGAGGTGTCCAACTGCACCTTTCGCCAGATCGATATGCCGCTGACCGTGGCCCACTCGATCTGGGTTTCGACCTCCCCCCAGTCGTAGGCAAAGACGAGATTGTACAGCGTCCCCTGCTCGTCGCTCACCAAGGTGACCAGGTAGGGGCCCCCCGGGCGAACGGCACGGCGGCGCTGTATCGGCTGATACAGCCAGCGGGCGATGTGCCGACGGACGGCTTCGTCCTTCGCCTCGTTGCCCCGGCCGAACTGCACCAGGATCTCCGTGACGATGTCCCGGCGTATGCCACCGATCACCACGCGGCCGTCGGGCGCGTCCTCAACGATGAAGAGGTCGTAGTGAGGGAGGATCTCGAGGGTTCCCTCTTCGCGTTCGATCCTCTCCTCGATCAACTGCTTGAGCGCGCCGGCGAAAGGCCGCAGGAGCAGCGGGACGTCGAGCGTCGTGATCGCGACCTGGCGCCGCCTGGGCTGGCCGAAGGCGGACCGCCACTCCCGGTAGGAGCCCTCCGCCCGAGCCTCCAGCCGCGAGCCCCGGTACAGGATCGTCAGCGTGCCCTCGAAGTCGGCCGTCACGTCGTAGGGGTTGGGGGCGGGGTCGGTGAAGATGCGGGAGACGACCGTCTCCACCGAGATGTGGCCCGCATCGGCCGCCATGGGTCCAGCCAGGAGCAGGCAGAGAATGAACAGGACGGGGCGCATCGGTACGGGTATTATACCGCAAGGCCTGGGCGGGGGAGATTCCGCAAGAGGCCGCTGCGCCGTCCTCCGGTAGGATTCCCGCCGGGGGATGCCTAACAGGGTCTGTGCAGGGATTCGTGGGAGGGGATGACGGATGCAGGAAGTGTCTCAGATGGGCGTGTTGGATGCCATAAAGACCCGCCGCAGCGTCGCCAGAATGAAACCCGACCCGGTGGACCGGGCGACCATCGAGCGGTGCCTGGAGGCCGCCGTCTGGGTGCCCAACCATCGATTGACAGAACCGTGGCAATTCTTTGTCATTCAGGGAGAAACCCGGCGGCGATTTGCGGAAATCCGCCGTGACTTCCGCCGCACCGCGCTGCCGAACCCCGATGCGCCAGAGGTGCAACCGGCGCTGGAGCGTCTCTACAATGACACGCTGGCGACGCCCGCCATCATCATCGTCACCTCCCATGGGGCCGACGACCCGGAGGTCCGGGAGGAGGACTTCTGGGCCACCTTCGCCGCCGCCTACGCGTTCATGCTCGCGGCCTGGAGTCTGGGGGTGGGCACCTACTGGCGCACCGGGCCGCTACGCGACTTTCCGCCTCTCCGAGAGTTCCTTCGCCTGCCGGAGGACCGCCGGATCACCGGCATCCTGTACGCCGGCTATCCCGCCGAGCTGCCCCAGAAGCGGCGCACCCCTGCCGCAGAGAAGACAGTCTGGTTGGAGCAGGTCTGAGGATTGGGGGGCCGGAGGACGTCATCCGGAGAGGGGGGCGCGTGATCCATGCCGAATCCACTTCTATCTTTCTATCTCTGCTGGAGGGGGACTGACAGTGGCGGAAGCCTCTCAATATCTTGAATACTTGCGCAAGGTGCCGATCTTCAAAGAGCTGCCGGCCAAAGAGCTGGAGGCGATCGCTCGGTCGCTCAAAGAGCGGACCTATGAGCCCGGAGCCACGATCGTCAAGCAGGGGGATCCCGGGGTCGGGTTCTTCCTGATCGCCGACGGCAAGGTCGGAGTTACCCACGACGGCCATCCCGTGCGTGACCTGGGGCCGGGCGACTTCTTCGGCGAACTGGCCCTGATGGAGGAGCGGGTCCGCACCATGACCGTCAGCGCGAAGGAGCGCACCCGCTGCCTGCAGCTGGTGCGCTGGGACTTCCGCGCGCTCCTGAAAGAGCATCCCGAGATGGCGGTCAAGTTGCTAGAAGTGGTGGTCAAGCGGCTCCGCGAGCACCCCATGGCCCACGAGGTCGACTAGCGAGCCCTAAGCGTGGGAGCGTTCCAGGTTCTGCTGCTGGTCCACCTCCTGGGAGACTTTCCCTGCCAGCCCTACCGGCTGTTCCTGTGGAAGATTACCTCCATCCGTGGTCTCGTCGCGCACGTGGCCATCCAGGCAGCTCTCGCGCTGCCGGTGATGGTGTGGCTGATTCCCGCCTGGGGATGGTGGTGGGCGGTGCTGGTCGCCTCCCATTTCCTCATCGACTGGGTGAAGGTCCGGTTCACGCGGGGAGGATGGATTGAACTCGTCGCCTTCTTCGTCGACCAGGTGGTGCACGTGCTCGTCCTGTGGGCCATCGTCCGCCTCTCGGGGGCGGATGCGGCGTTCAGCGGTGAGGCCGCCCTGACGCTGCGGGTGGCGATTGCCTTCATCCTGGCGTCATACGTCGGCACGGTTGTGGTCTTTCTGGTGGGTGCGATGCTGGCGGCGCCCGGTCGCCAGTTCGCCCCCATTCCCACCGGAGAGCGGCGGCGGGGCATGGTGGAGCGGACCGCCATCCTGATCGGCGGTCTGGTGGCCGCCAGCCTTGCGCTGTCCCCCATCCTGTGGATCGTGGCGAGCGCTCTCTACCTGGCCGCCAGCGTGATGCGGCAGCGTTCGGGCTGGTTGAAGACCACCGTGAGCATCGCCTGGGCCCTGGTCGTCACACTGATTCTGGTCTCGGTGTGACCGGGTGAAGGAGCGCCGCATGGGGCGCCCGAGAGTCTATGTCTGCCGCCCGCTCCCCAAGGAGGCTCTTGACCTCCTCCGCGCGCGGACCGAGATGCGACTCTGGGAGCAAGACGCCATCCCACCGCCTCGGGAGGTGCTGCTCCGCGAGGTCGGGGAGATCGACGGACTCCTCTCGCTGCTGACCGACCGGATCGACGCTGAACTGCTGGACCGTGCCCCCCGCCTGCGCGTCGTGGCCAACGTCGCGGTGGGCTTTGACAACATCGACATCCCCGCCGCCACGGCTCGGGGCGTGGTGGTCACCCACACACCCGGGGTCCTGACCGAGACCGTCGCGGATTTTGCCATGGCGCTGATCCTCGGTGTGGCCCGCCGGCTCGTCGAGGCGGACAAATACACGCGGGCGGACCGCTGGCGCTCCTGGGAGCCGATGCTCTTCCTGGGTCAGGACGTCCATCAGGCGACGCTGGGCCTGGTCGGCCTGGGCCGGATCGGGAGCGCCGTGGCCCGGCGCGCCCGTGGCTTCAATATGCGGATCCTCTATCACGACGTGGTCCGGCGGGAGGACCTGGAGGGGGAACTTGGCATCGAGTTCCGCTCCTTCGAGGAGGTGCTTCGGGCGGCGGACTTCATCAGCGTCCACGTGCCGCTTCTGCCCGAGACGCGGCACCTCATCGGCCGGGAGCAACTGCGGTTGATGAAACCCACCGCGGTGCTGGTGAATACCTCGCGCGGACCGGTGGTGGACACGATGGCGCTCGCCGAGGCGCTCCGCGACGGGCAGATCTGGGGGGCGGGGCTCGACGTCTTCGAGGTGGAGCCGGTGCCTCCCGACCATCCACTGCTGGGACTCGACAACGTCATCGTCGTCCCGCACATCGCCAGCGCCAGCGTCGTGACCCGGACGCGGATGGCGGTGATGGCGGCGGAGAATCTGCTCGCGGTGCTCGAGGGACGCCGGCCGGAGAACCCGGTCAACCCGGAGGTGCTGAAGGACTAACCCTCCGGGCCAGGCATATTGGACGGTGCCCGCATCCGCACAAGATTTTCCAGGGGGGCGATGAGATTGAGAGATCGCCTTCGTCTTGTACTACCTGCCGTTGCCCTGGCTGCGACGCTGCTGGTCGCGCCGATCATGTCACAAGGCGCTGCGATGTCGTCCTGGGATGAGAAGGCGTGTGGAAGGGTGGGAGGGACGCTCGTCTTCGCCCAGGCGCAGAACGCCGTGACGCTGGACCCGCACGATGCCACCGACGGGTTCTCGGTCAACAACACCTCAAACGTCTTTGACACGCTCGTGCGCTTCCGGGCGGACACCACGCAGGTCGAGCCCTCCCTGGCGGAGTCATGGACCGCATCCACGGATGGGCTGGTCTGGACCTTCAAGCTTCGGAAGGGCGTGAAGTTCCACGACGGTACGCGGTTGGACGCCGAGGCGGTAAAGTTCAACTACGAGCGGCAGATCAACCCCAAGCACCCCTATCACCACGGTGCCTTCGCGTACGCCGGGTTCACCTTCCAGAATGTGAAGAGCGTGGAGGCCGTCGACGAGTTGACCGTCCGCTTCACGTTGAGCGCGCCGTTCGCGCCCTTCATCACCAACATGGCGATGTTCTCGACCGGCATCGCCAGCCCCGCGGCGATCAAGAAGTACGGCAAAGACTTCTTCAAGCACCCGGTCGGCAGTGGCCCGTTCAAGTTCGTGGAGTGGGTCCAGAAAGACCACGCGACCTATGAGGCCAACAAGGAGTACTGGGCCGGCCGGCCGTGTATCGACCGGCTGATCATCCGCGGCATCCCCGACAACACCGTACGCCTGCTGGAGATGGAGAAGGGCACGGCGCACATGATGAACCAGGTCAACCCGCCGGACTACGGCCGGATCCGCCAGAACAAGGATCTGGTGCTGTCCACCGGGCCTGGCCTCAACATCGGCTATCTCGCGATGAACGTGGAGAAGGAACCGTTCAACGACGTGCGGATCCGCCGGGCGGTGAACCACGCGGTGAATAAGGCCGCGCTCGTCCGCGCCTTCTACGAGGGAATCGGGGCGCCCGCCACCAACCCCATGCCGCCCACAATCTGGGGCTTCAACCGCGCCGTGAAGGGCTACGAGCACAGCGCGGAGACGGCCGCGAAGTTGCTCGCCGAGGCCGGCTACCCCAACGGGTTCTCCACCGAGCTGTGGTGGCCCAACCGCGCCCGCCCGTATCTGACCCAGCCGCAGAAGATCGCCGAGGCGCTGCAGCAGCAGCTGGCGAAGGCCGGCATTCGCGCCAAACTTGTGACCTTTGAGTGGGGCACCTACCTTTCGAAGACCCGCAGCGGCGAGCACCCGATGGCGATCCTGGGCTGGATCGGGGACAACGGCGACCCGGACAACTTCCTCTACGTGCTGCTCGACAAGGACAACACTGAGAAGGGGAAGGCCTCCAACATCGCCTTCTACAAGAGCAACGCCGTCCACGACCTGTTGATCAAGGCGCAGCAAGCCTCCGACCAGGCTGCGCGCACGAGGTTCTACGAGCAGGCGCAGGAGATCATCCACCGGGATGCCCCCTGGGTCCCGCTGGTCTACGGGGCACGCGTGGGCGCCCACCGCACCCAGGTGCAGAACTTCTCGCTGCACCCTCTGCAGATCTGGTGGTTGCACCGGGTCTGGATCGGCAAGTAGCGTTCGCGCAGTCCACAAAGAGACCGGAGGGGCGAGGTGCCCTCCGGTCTCTCTGCATGCTGGCATGGCGGCGATGGGCAGGTACGTTGGCCGCCGACTGGTGGAGATCGTCCCCGTCTTCTTCGGGGTCCTCCTCATTGTCTTCGTCATCGCCCACCTCACCCCGGGCGACCCGGTCTTGATCGCGCTGGGCGAGCACGCCACGCCGGAGGCGATCGATCGACTGCGCGCAGAGCTTGACCTGGACGAACCCCTGCCTCTGCAGTTCATCACGTATATGGGGCGGGTGATGCGCGGCGACCTGGGGCGATCGATTCAGAACAACGAGCGGGTCATCGTGGAACTCGGGACACGCTTTCCGGCGACGATCGAACTCACCTTCGCGGCGATGCTCGTCGCGTCGGTGGTCGGTATTCTCACCGGTATCGTGGCCGCCGCGCGGCAGAACTCCTGGTTCGACGGAGCGAGTATGTTCGTGGCCCTCTTCGGCTTCTCCATGCCGATCTTCTGGCTGGGGATCATGCTCATCTTGCTGTTCGCTTGGTACCTTGGGTGGTTTCCCATCTCGGGCCGGCTGGACTATACGATCGAGCTCACACGCCTGACCAACTTCTACCTGGTAGATGCGCTCCTCAGTGGCACCTGGAAGGCGCTTGGGGATGCCCTACGGCATCTCGTCCTACCAGCGGTGACGCTCTCCACGGTCGCGCTGGCGATCATCGCCCGCATGACCCGTAGCAGCCTCCTGGAGGTGCTGCGGCAGGACTACGTGCGCACGGCACGCGCCAAAGGGCTGGGGGAGGTGCGGGTGATCTCGCGTCACGCCCTGAAGAACGCGTTCATCCCCGTCGTCACGGTGATCGGGCTGAACGTCGGGTCCCTCTTGGGCGGCGCGATCCTCACCGAGACCATCTTCGCCTGGCCGGGTGTCGGCCGGCTGGTGGTGGATGCGATCTTCGCCCGCGATTACCCGATTGTGCAGGGGGCTGTGCTCGTCATCGCGCTGGTGTTTGTGGTCGTCAACCTGCTGGTCGATCTCTCCTACGCCTACCTGGATCCCCGGATCCGCTATGGATGACCGGACGGCGACCTTCAATGGATGAGCAGGCGTTACGGCTCCAGCACCCGGCGGTGATTCGGCCCTCCGTGGGGTTCTACACGGACGTCTGGCGCCGGCTGCGCCGCAACCGTGCGGCGATGGCGGGGCTGGCGGTCATTGTCTTGTTCGCGGGGCTGGCCGCGTTCGCGCCTGTGGTGGCCCCTCAGGATCCGATCGTGCAGGACCTGGAGGCGCGGCTCCTCCCCCCGTCGATGACGCACCTGCTCGGCACCGATGACCTGGGCCGGGATCTGCTCTCCCGCATCATCTACGGAGGACGCGTCTCGCTGACGCTGGGGATGGTGTCGGTGGGTCTCGCTCTGGTGACCGGCACGCTCCTCGGACTGGTGGCCGGCTTCTACGGCCGCTGGGCCGACAGTCTCACCATGCGCACCATGGATATCATGCTGGCCTTCCCGGCGACGCTGCTGGCCATCTTCATCGTCGGGATTCGCGGCCCGGGATTGAACAACGCGATGCTGGCGATCGGCGTGATCAACATCCCGATCTTTGCCCGCATCATGCGAGGGTCGGTGCTGCGCGTCCGGCAGGAGGATTTCGTGGAGGCGGCCCGCGCCTTGGGGGCGAGCCCCCGGCGCCTCCTCGGCCGTCACATTCTGCCCAACACGCTGGCACCGATCATCGTGCAGACGACGCTGGCCATCGGCGCGGCGATCCTTGAGGCCGCCGGACTGTCCTTCCTGGGGTTGGGGGCGCAGGCCCCCACGCCGGAGTGGGGGGCGATGCTCTCCCATACCCGCGAGTTCCTGCGAGACGCGCCGTGGGCGGCCACCTTCCCCGGGATCGCGATCTTGCTCACCGTGGTGGGCTTTAACCTGCTCGGCGACGGCCTGCGAGACGCCCTCGATCCTCGGCTGCGACAGTAATCCTACGGTCTGTGTCCCTTCGACGCCCACCGCTCCAGCCCGCGCACGCCCAGAGACCCGATCAACGTCATCGTCAGATAAAGAAGAGCGACCATGTTGTACGTCTCAAACGAGCGGAAGGTCCGGGCGTTCAAGAGACTGCCCGAGTAGGTCAACTCGGTGACCGAGATCACCGAGGCCAGGGATGAGTCCTTCAGCATCGAGATGAAGTCATTCCCCAGCGGCGGCAGGATGACCCGGATCGCCTGCGGCAGGATGATGTGGCGCATCGCCTGCCACGGGGACATCCCGAGCGACCTGGCCGCCTCGGTCTGCCCGCGGGGGATCGCTTCAATGCCCGCGCGATAGACCTCCGCCAGGTACGCGCCGTATCCGATGCCCAGCCCCAGCGTCGCCCGCACCATGTCGTTGCGGAACCACCGGATCCCGGTGAGGTCGGCGAGGGCCGGGGTGACCACAAACGCGATGTAGATGAGCTGCACCAGGAGCGGCACGCCGCGGATGACCTCGATGTAGAGCCGCGCCAGTGTGTACGGCA
>JANONS010000218.1:0-1893 GCA_031420915.1 Armatimonadota bacterium | reverse complement strand
GCTCATCTGGCCGCTACCGGCAGCCCGCCGGCGTTCGTGCGTCCTATCTGTCAGCAGGCGCCATTGTAGCACGTGGTCAGCGGGCCCAACTCGGTGTTGCTCCGCTGGACGCCGCTGATCGGGCTGAACACGCCGCCGCTGCCCCAGTGGATGCCGCGCAACCAGATGTCGTCTCCCGACACGATGCTGAAGACCGGCGATCCGCTGTCACCACCCGCGGAGCTGTAGCCGGCCTGAGCCTGGCAGAGCTGGACGATGTTGGTCCCCAGGACGCCGTAGTTCGTACAGGTCCGCTGGACGTTGCCCTGGGTGAATCCCGTCGTCCGCCCGACTTTGCCAACCGCAACCCCCACGACGGGGTCCGCCTCGCCGACGATGCGGAAGGTCGCGTTCCCGTCCCAAGCGGTCGAGTTCAGGGCCACCTTCGCCACGGCGCCCAGGGTCGCCCCGACGCCGTTATTGAGCTGAGCGAAGGCACTATCGCTATACCGGCAGCGCTTCCCCGGCGGGCAGGGTGAGCCTCTGAAGTACTGGGGATCGGCGATCTCCACGCCGACTTCTTTCCCCGACGCAGCGATCTCCTGGTAGATGACCGTGTTCTCGACCCCTCCCTGCTTTGCCGTGCAGTGAGAGTTCAACACGAACCCGTTGACGCCCGACCGCACGGCGACAACATTCAGCGTGCACAGGTAGACATTCCCCCCGCTCGTGAAGCTGATCTGGAGGCCGCCGACCAGCGGGCGATGCTGGGTCCGCAGGCTGCTCTCGAGCCGGACCGGCTCGGTCTCGATGATCTCCACCGCCTCCCGCGGGACGCCCGCCCGGGCCAGCTCCGCCTCGACGGCCGGCACCAAAGCGATGTCCTGGACGCCAACGGTCAACCGGTTCCGGGCGTCGTCGATGTCCGTGAACACGACGCCGTCCAGGGCGAGCACGTCCTGCATCCGGTCGTGCCAGGCCTTGAGCTCGCGGAAGGTGAAGAGCCCGCGCACCGGCTGGATCAGGGCGACCGGGATGCTCCCGGGGCGGAGGGCCTGGCGGAGTGCAGCCACGACGGCCGCCGCGGTCCGCGGATGGGGATCGACCAGGTAAACGTGGAGGATACCGGTGGCCGGGTCTGCGAAGACCCCGCCGAAGCCCGGGAACCTCTCGGCGATCTGCGCGAAGACATCGTCGAGAGTCCTGTCCGGCGCCTGTGCCTGCGGGGCCGGTGCCCCTGTTGCCGGGAACGTCGAGCCGAAGGGAATCAGGAAGAGAGAGAGGGCGATCGCGAACGCGACCGATGCGACCCGGAGAATCATCGGACGGCCTCCTCTCTTTGAGCGCGCGATCGGTGTCGGCGTGACCGATTGAGGTCGACAGGTTTCAGGTGATTCCTCTACCGGCAAGCGACGCCGGTAAACAAGGAGGATGCTTCGGAAGAGCCAGGAAACTTTGCTCACGACAAGCCCTCCATTTTTGCGCCTTCGGGGCGCGCATGAAAATTAGGTAGGAAATTACCAGATATAGTACGACTCCCGCGTCCCATTCCCTCCAGAACAATGCGAGAGGTTGCTGATAGAATGGCCGTAACATGGACACCAGGCTGAACGCGGCGCGGGAGCGGATGGCGCAGTCGGAGATCGACCTCCTGGCGATTCCCCCGGGGGACGACCTTTTCTACCTCCTCACGTATACGCCCCACCCTGACGAGCGGCCCTGCTACCTGTTCGTGACTTCGGCCGATACTCTCTTCGTGGTCCCGGAGCTGAACGCCGCGGAGGCCGCGCCACATGTTCCCTTCCCAACCCTGACGTACTCGGACGCGGCAGGGGCCGGTGGGGCACTGAAAGAGGCTCGAACAAGGCTCGGCGCGATGCGGCGGATCGCCGTCGGGGATACGATGCGCGCGGA
>JANONS010000217.1:0-1525 GCA_031420915.1 Armatimonadota bacterium | reverse complement strand
GGTGTGCAGGTCTGGGCGGCCTTCCCGGTGTGGCTGACGGTGGTGTTGGTCGCAGCCATCGCCGCCTTCACCCGGCGAGCGTATACCACCCTGACGCCGTACGGGTGGGCATAGAGCACACCGTCCTGAGGTCTCGTCCGTCCGCTGCGCCGCCTCCTCAACCGACGCATCGAGTTGCGTGAGGGGCATCGTCGAAGATGCCTCACGCCCGGCGACTGTCTAGCGACCCGTGCGGATCCGCAACAGCAGCCAGGCCACGTAGGCGTAGGTCGTCCAGATCCCGCCCAGGACCAGGCCGAACAGCGCCACCTGCATCGGGACCGGATAAGGGCTGATGAACCCCGGCTGGGGACTCGACCGGCTGAGCAGGGCGCGGCCCGGCCGGATCCGCGGTTCGGAGGTCGCGCGCCGCCCGATCAGAATCGTCGCGCGGACCGTCCCCTCCCCACCCGCTTCGGCGGTAACCTCTTCCGGCCGCAAGGCAGGTGGGAGGGTCATCTCTGCCCTGCCTGCCACATCAGTTGAGGTTTCCACGAGGGTCAACCATCCAAAGGTGGTGCGGGCTTTGAAGGTGATGGGCGTCTCAGTCACGGGGGTGCCGCGGCCGTCGACGACCGTCGCCGTCACCCGCACGGTCCCATCCGAGGCCGTCTGCGCCGCGAGGAGGACCCGGGCCGGTTCCGCGCCCTCGGCCGGTGACGCCGTCGCCATCACGGCCAGAAGAATTCCAAAGAGGAGGAGATCAAAGCGCTGGTGCATCGGCGACCTCCCTGTGTCCGGCAGTCTCTGGCCGGACCGCCTCTTCCCGCGTCTCCCAGATGGAAACGATGGGAAACAGCTTGCTGAATAGCAGGTAGATGAGCACGAACCCGGCGACCGAGGCGGCCATAATCGACCACTCCACCCAGGTGGGCCGGTAGATCGCCCATCCAATGGGGGCCAGCTGGATCGGCAGGAAGGGGTCCTGCAGCGTCGGCACGATGATCACGAAGCGCTTCAGCCACGCTCCGATGCTCACCAGGACCGAGGCCACCACCGCGGCCGCGATCGGTCGCTGACGGAAGACGGGAAGCAGGCTCAGGAACAACCACCCGCCCAAGGCCGCGATGAACCAGAACGGGATCTGCCTGATCAGTTCAACGCCGGCCAGCGCCGCCGTCCGGGGCAGAATCACCGGCAGCAGGAGCAGTACGACCACAGAGGTGGCGATGGTGGCCAGTGCGGGCGCGGGGCGCAGCAGGGGCACACGGGCGAGGCGCGGCACCCAGGAGATGCGCGGCACAGTCAACAGGAGTACCGGCAGCAACACCCCGCCGATCTGCGTGAACCAGAAGAGAGGGGCGAACTGGCCGCTGAACACGGCCGTCAGGTATCCGCGCTCGGCGGTCGCCATCATGTACGCCGGGGTCAGGTACTCGCCGAAGGTGAAGTACGCGTAGATCAGGGCGAGGGCCAGCAACAGGTAGCCCATGCGTCGGAAGTGGGCTTCGGTGATGTAGTCCTCGAGGTGATAGGCCCACCGGAA
>JANONS010000216.1:0-5759 GCA_031420915.1 Armatimonadota bacterium | reverse complement strand
ACTCGGGCTGCTTAAAAAAATGGCGAGGTAGTGGCGGAGGAAACCAGACAGCAGGGTCGGGCGCGACATCGCGCGGGCCAGCGCGCGGAGCAGCGGCCGCGGCATCAGCAGGGCGGCCGCATTCCCCCACAGGAGGGCGCGGTAGCGCCGCCGCTCGCGTTCGACGAAGGTGCGATAGCGAGCCGCCGCAGCCTCTCGGGACCACCTGCCGTCGAGCACTCCGCGCAGAAGATGACCGCAGGTCTCCCCCGCCAGCGCCGCGGTCCGGATGCCCTCACCGGTAAGGGGCAGGCACTGCCCCGCCGCGTCCCCAACCACGAACACCTTGCCCGTGACTGCCGGCTGTAGGCCCGTCGCCAGATACCCGCCGTGAATCGGGCCAGGCGTCAGGCCAAACCGCCGCAGAAAGCGCCGGAGGGCGGGCAGCAGTTTCGTGCGGCCAAAATAGCTGAGCACGCCGAATCGAGTGGTCCCGCCGCAGGGAAACGCCCAGGCGTAGCCATCGCGGACCTCAGGCAGGAAGTAGAAGGCCAACCCATCAGCCGGTGAAGCGGGCAGCTCCGTCTCGAGCCCGAAGGCAACTCGCCGGCCGCGGTGCGCCCCGGCAAGAACAGATCGGGGTCCTGTCGCATCGATGACCAGATCGGTCCTGATCGCCCCCGCGCTGGTGTGGATCCACCCGTTCTCCATCCCCTGCACCGAAGCCTGGAGGAAGGTCGCGCCGGCCCCCTGGTAAGCCAGCCGGCAGTAGGCGGCGTAGTCGAAGGTGCAGAAGGGCTCGGGCAGCGACCAGGCCACCGACACGTCGCCGACCGCGATCCTCAGGTAATCGTGCCGCTGGAGGATGGAGGACGCCGCCCCCATCCGCTCCACCAGCGAGACTGGCGCTCCGCAGGCGGAGGTCTGTCCTGAGCCCAGAGGCGCCCGGTCGACGATCAGCGCGGACCGCCCCAGCGCACGGGCCGCCGCCAGGCCGGCGAAACTGCCGCCGGCGATGAGGACGTCCGCGCGGTCCAGGACCGTCGCCACCGGGCCTATTTCAACGGGCGCGCGTGCTCCATCTTGCTCGGTCCTCCGGACGGAGGGACCTGCAGCCGGTCGTGGCGCGCGACCGTGATGGTGAGACCGAGCGCCCGCAGTCCCTCCACCAGTCCTCCCCGGATGTTCAACGCCCCCTCCAGCGTCGCGGGGTCGCCGAGCGCCGTGATGGTGAACGGCCCGCTCAATCGCTGCAGGTTGACCACCACAGTCCCGCCCACCTGGGCGAACCCTGTCATCGCCGTGATGCGCTGATTGTTCACGGCGACCGCCTCCGCGCCCGCCGCCCACAGTTCATTCACGACGCCGACGATGTCCTGATAGGTCACGACGACTGGGTTGCTGCCCGCGGGCTGCGTGGCCGCGTCCTTCATCGCGACCGCGACACCCGGCCCCTCCATCGCCTTCAGCCCGAGTGCCGCGCGCAGCGTCTCCAGTTCCTTCGACATCGCCGCGGCCAAGCTCTGCCCCTCGGTCGTGGCGCGCTCATAGTCCTCCTGGCGCCGGCGGAGCTCTTTCACCTGTGCCTCCAGTGCTCCTCGGCCCTGGCGTTCCTCCCGCAGCAGGGTTGCCATCGCGTAGATGTTGCGGGTGGGCACCTCAGGCTGCTCGCTCAATGTGCGGCCCGTCCGCGACTGCACCACCACCAGGAACCCCAGTGCCATCAGCACGACCGCCGTGAGGATCTGCCAGAACGGGATGGAGACGAGACGCGGCCGCAAGACGCGGAGATCCATCGTCAGCGGCCCTTCTCGACCCAGGCCACGCAGCCGAGCTCCGATACCAGGTCAGCCGCGAGCGCGGGGTCCGCCCGCACGCGGAGCTCCTGCGTGCGGACGATCGTCTCCCGGTCGTCCTGGACCAGGTGGAGCACGAGCGGGTGGCTGCCGCGATGGCGATCGAGGGCGGCGCGCAGCCGCTCCAGCGCCTGGGACCCCAGGTGGGCGGGGAGCCGGACGTGGAGCTCGGCGCTCCCCATGCTGCCGTCGGACGCCTCTGACGAGACCGGGGTCTCCGCCAGCGGCGCATCCGCCAGGGGAAAGAGGCTCTCCGCCAGGATCTTCACCTGCTGTTCAGCAACGTCGGCGCGGCCGCGCACGACCAGGATCGCATCTTTCTTGAGGAGGAAGGCGTTCTGCTCGTAGGTCTTGGGGAAGACGATGACCTCGACCGATCCGGTCAGGTCCTCCAGGGTCAGGAACGCCATCACGGAGCCGGTCTTGGTCGTGGTGCGTTTGAGGGCGGAGACGATGCCGCCGATCGCTACCTGCGCCCGGTCGCGCACCTCGGCCAGTTGTCCGATCGGCAGGCTGACGCGGGCGGCCAGATCCTCCTGGACGCGCGACAGCGGGTGATCGGAGATGTAGAGGCCGAGCATCTCCTTCTCCATCGCCAGACGTTCCTCTTGACTGAACTCCTCCACCTCGAATTCGGCAGGCGTGTCCGCCGCCAGGCCGCCCGCCAGTTCAAAGAGGCCCTGCTGTGGAGACTCCCGCAGCCGCTGCGAGCGCGCAGCCTGGAGGAGCGCCTGGTCCACGTGTGCCAGGAGCCGCGCGCGGGGCTGTCCCAGGGAGTCGAGGGCACCGGCTTTGATCAGGCTCTCCAGAACGCGCTTGTTCACCAGCCGCGTATCCACTCGGCGGCAGAGGTCCGCGAGCAACGTGAAGGGGCCGCCAGCACCATCGCCGGCTGCGTCTGCGGGCGCGGCCGCTCCATCGCGGGCGCGGATGATCTCCTCCACCGCGGACAGTCCCACGTGCTTCACCGCGCTGAGCCCGAACCGGATCGCCTCCCCCTCTACCGAGAAGTTCTCGGCCGACGTGTTCACATCCGGCGGCAGAACCTTGATGCCCATCCGCATCGCCTCGGCCACGGCGAGCGCCACCTTCGCCATCCAGTCCTGACTCTGCGCCTCATGGGTGAGGACCGCGGTCATGTACTCCACCGGGTAGTTGGCTTTGAGGTAAGCGGTGTAATAGGCGATGAGCCCGTAGCAGGCGGCGTGCGCGCGGTTGAAGCCGTAGCGGGCGAAGGGCTCAAACTGCTCCCACAGCAGATCCACCGTGCGCCGGGGGATCCCGCGCTGGCGCGCCCCCTGAATGAACTTCTCCCGTTGCGCTTCGAGCTTGTCCCTGATCTTCTTGCGGATCGCGTAGCAGAGGACATCCGCCTCGGCCAGCGTGTAGCCGGAGACCGCCTGGGCGACCGCCATCACATCCTCCTGATAGACCATCACCCCGTAGGTCTCTTGCAGCACCGGCTCGAGCGCCGGGTGGAGGTAGGTGATCGCTTCGCGGCCGTGCTTGCGGCGAATGTAAGCGGGGATATTCGCCATCGGCCCGGGCCGGAAGAGCGCCACCATGGCCATGATGTCCTCGATGCGGGAAGGGCGGAGTTCCTTCAGATAGCGGGTCATCCCCGCGCCCTCCAACTGGAAGACGCCAACCGTCTCGCCCGCCGACAGGAGGTCGTAGGTCTGCTGGTTGTCGAGGGGGATGCTCTTCAGGTCGATCCGTACGCCGCGGGTGCGCTCGATGATCGCGAGCGCGGTGTCGAGGATGGTCAGGTTCGCCAACCCCAGCAGGTCTATCTTCAGCAGGCCGATTTTCTCGACCGCGATCATGTCGTACTGGGTCATGACCAGGTCGCCTTTCGTCCCGGAGGCCCCGGCCGGAGGCGCCTTGGTGGTCGTCGCCTTCTGCAGCGGCACGTGCTCGATCAGCGGATCGGGAGAGATGATGATGCCGGCGGCGTGCGTGCTGGCGTGGCGGGCCACCCCTTCGAGCTTCTGGGCGAGATCCAGCAACCGCCGGACCTGGGGGGATTCCTCGGCTCCACGCGCCAGCTCCGGGTCGGCCCGCAGCGCCTCGTCGAGCGAGGCGTTGAAGGGGATGAGTTTGGCGATGCGGTCGACATCCCCATAGGGCAGACCCATGACGCGTCCCACATCGCGCACCGCCTGGCGCGCGCCCATCGTGCCGAACGTGATGATCTGGGCGACGTGGTCCGCGCCGTACTTGTCGATGACGTAGCGGATGACCTCGTCGCGCCGGCTGTCCATGAAATCGATGTCGATGTCCGGCGGCGTGTAGCGCTCCGCGTTCAGGAACCGCTCGAACGGGAGCCGGTACTGAATGGGATCGACGTCGGTGACCCCGCAGACGTAGAGCACCAGGCTCCCGGCGGCCGACCCCCGGACCGTCGTCAGGATCCCGCGGTTGCGGGCGAAGGTGACAAAGTCCCAGACGAACAGGAAGTACGGCGCATACCCGGTCTGGGCGATCACGCTGAGTTCTCGGTCCAGGCGCTCCTGGAGTACCGGTGTCGTCCGCCCATAGACGCGCCGCAGGCCCGCCTCGCACAGTCCGCGCAGGTAGGAGTCAGCGGTCTCCCCCTCCGGCACCGGGAAGTGGGGCAGTTTGAGACTCCCCATCTCGATCTCAATGTGCGTGCGCTCCGCGATCGCCACCGGCGCGCGCACGGCGTCCGGCAGTTCGGCGAAGGCGCGGGCCATCTCGTCGGCACTCTTGAGGTAGAACTCCGGGACGTCGCCCATCCGCGGCTTGCCGGTTTGATCCAGGTTGATGTTCATCTGGATGCACATCAGCGCATCCTGCGCATCCGCCTCTCCCTTGTGCACATAGTGCACATCGTTGGTGGCGATGAGTGGCAGGTCGAGCGCCCGCGCCAGCTGGACCATCCCTGTGATGAGGCGCGCTTCGTCCTGCAACCCGTGGTTCTGCACCTCCAGGAAGAAGTTGCCGGGGCCCAGGATGTCGCGGTAGGCGGTGGCGATCCCGCGAGCGGCGGCCGGATCGTCCCTTAGGATCGCGCGCGCCACCTCTCCCTGGAGGCACGCGGAGAGGCCGACCAGGCCCCGGCTGTGCCGGGCCAGCAGGTCCCGATCGATCCGCGGTTTGTAGTAGAACCCCTCCAGGTGCGCCGTCGTCGTCAGCGCGATCAGGTTGCGGTATCCCTCCGTGGAGGTGGCCAGGAGAATCAGGTGGGTGGGGTTGCTGTCGAGTTTGGGATCCCGGTCGGTCAGGCGCCGGGGGGCCACGTAGGCCTCGACCCCCAGAATGGGGGTGAGCCCGTGCTCCTTTGCCGCCAGGTAGAACTCGATCGCCCCATACATGACCCCGTGGTCCGTCATCGCGATCGCGGGCATGCCCAGCCGCGCCGCCTCCCGCATCAGAGGAAGAATGCGGCTGTGGCCATCGAGCAACGAGTACTCGGTGTGCAGGTGGCAGTGGACAAACGGCTGGGTCATCGGTCAGGGATGCGCATCGCCGGACGAGTCAGGGACCTATAGGCAGTGTACCGAAAACTTTCGTTGTCCACCAGGACAGGGCGCGATGGGTAGTGGGTCAACTCACCTGACGCACAACACTCGGTCCGGACCGAGTTGCCGCAGAGATGCCCAGCCGCGCACTGCGGGCGCGGCTGCTCGGTTCTGCCTCGTAGCCATTGTGCGCGCGGCACCGGAGCTGAATGTTCTCTCCTGTGGGCTCGCCACCCGCGGCGTGGGGCGCGACGTGATGGAACTCCAGAAAGCCCTGCTCGGTGCAGCGGCGGCCTGTGTCACTGACGAAGGCGCACCGGCCGCCGTCGCGGAGCCAGACCGCGCGCCTGACCTCGGCCGGGATATGACGCGACCCGGGGGCAGTGCCGCGGCTCCCGCGCGGGCGGTCCATGGCGGCGAACTTCTGCTTGGCAAGGCC
>JANONS010000215.1:0-1602 GCA_031420915.1 Armatimonadota bacterium | reverse complement strand
CCGCCAGGGGCGGGGGATGCGCTGCCTCACGGCATCTCCGGCACCGGCGCCGGCAGGGCAAGGGGTGATCGCATGGGCGCGCTAGAACAGACCGATCCCGAAGTCGCGGCCATCATCCACAAGGAGGAGGAGCGCCAGCGGCTGGGGCTGGAGATGATGGCGTCCGAGAACTACACCAGCGCCGCCGTGCTGGAGGCCGTGGGCTCCGTGCTGAGCAATAAGTACGCGGAGGGCTACCCCGGCAAACGCTACTACGGCGGCTGCCAGTACGTGGACGAGGTGGAGGAGCTGGCCCGCTCCCGCGTTAAGGAGCTGTTCGGGGCGGAGCACGCCAACGTGCAGCCTCACTCCGGCGCCGAGGCGAACATGGCCACCTACTTCACCCTCATGAAGCCCGGGGATACGGCGATGGGCCTGAACCTCTCCCACGGCGGCCACCTCACCCACGGCCGGGAGGTCAACTTCTCCGCCTGGCTCTACAACTTCGTGCACTACAGCGTCGACCGCGAGACCGAGCGCATCGACTACGACGAGATGCGTGAGATCGCGAAGCGGGAGAAGCCGAAGGTGATAGTCGTCGGCGCCACCGCCTACCCGCGGACCATCGATTTCGAGCTGTCCCGCCAGATAGCGGACGAGGTCGGCGCCTACCTTGTCGCGGACATGGCGCACATCGCCGGGCTGGTAGCGGCGGGGCTGCACCCATCGCCGGTGCCGCACGCCCACGTCGTCACTTCAACGACGCACAAGACCCTGCGGGGCCCGCGCAGCGCCTTCATCCTCTGCCGTGGCGAACTGGCGGAGCAGATCGATAAGACCGTCTTCCCCGGCACCCAGGGCGGCCCCCACATGCACGTCATCGCCGGCAAGGCCGTCTGCTTCGGCGAGGCGATGAAGCCGGGGTTCGTGGAGTACCAGAAGCTCGTCGTGGAGGACGCGCGCGTCCTGGCGGAGGAGCTGCAGGCGCAGGGCTGGCGCATCGTCTCCGGCGGCACGGACACCCACCTCGTGCTGGTGGACGTGGGCGGGCGCGGGCTCTCCGGCTCGCGGGCGGAGAAGGCGCTGGACGCCGTGGGCATCTACGCCAACAAGAACACGATCCCGTACGACGAGAGGCCGCCCGCGGTCGGCAGCGGCCTTCGCCTGGGCTCCCCCGGGCTCGCCACGCGGGGCATGGGGCCGGAGGAGATGCGGGTGATCGCGCGCATCATATCGAACGTCCTCCTGAACCGCGAGGACGAGAAGGTGCAGACGGAGGCGCGGCGCCAGGTGCGGCAGCTGGCGGAGGCGTACCCCGCTCCGGGCATAACGGACCGGATAACGGTCGGCGCCTGAGAGTCGCCCCCTCGCTTGTTGCCGCCGATGGTGCGTGTTATAATCCCGTCTGCCTGTGAGGGGTCGCCCGCGTGGGCCCGCACCTCCAGGCCTTTGTCTGTTCCTGAAGACGTGGAGGCCCCTTGCGCGACTACGAACTCGTGATGATAGTCAGCCCTGAGGTGGCGGACGAGGCTGTCCCGGCCACGATCGAGCGGGTGCAGCAGTTCATCGCCGAACAGGGCGGTGAAGTGAAAGAGGTGAACCCCTGGGGCCGCCGCAGGCTGG
>JANONS010000214.1:0-9019 GCA_031420915.1 Armatimonadota bacterium | reverse complement strand
CAGGTGCAACGGTGTACCTGGCATAAACGCGAGAACGTGGTCGCCTACCTCCCCAAGCATCTGCAGCCCGTCTGGCGCGCGAAATTGCAGCACGCCTATCGTCAGCCCACGTATGCTGCGGCGCACACGAGCTTGCAGCGCCTCTACGGGGAACTGCGGCGGCTCAACGAAGATGCGGCCAAGAGTCTCACCGAAGGGTTTGAGGAGACGCTCACGCTCCACCGGCTGGGGCTTGTCGATCGTCTGGGGGTGAGCCTGTCCACCACGTACGGGCTGGAGTCCATCCTGGCCCTGGTCGAGCAGCGGGTGGGCAAAGTCGATCGCTGGACCACCAGCGACCAGAAGCACCGGTGGCTCGCGACGTCCCTGTTGGAGCTCGAGCCCAGGCTGCGAGGCTACCGGGCATTGCTGCAACTACGCGTCGCATTGAAGCAGGGCATCACGCAGGAATAAGGTGATGGTGGCGTCATGAGCGCTGGGGCTGCTCCCGAATTTCCACTAGAAACGGGACACCCTCAAGGTATGACGACCATATTGTTGGTGAAACTGCTCGTTATCGCAACACTCGGCGGCGCGATTGGTTCCCATTGGGATGCATGGTGGCACGTGGCTATCGGGAGGGATACTTCGTTTATCCCCCCGCATATTTTCACGTTCACCTCTTTTTGTAGCGCTATAGTTGTATCAATGCTGTTACTATGGCGAGAAGATTTTCCGTCTCGGAGAGCGCTGAAAGGTTACCTCGGGCTACGGGCGTTAGGTATTCCTGCGGTGCCGTTCGATGAATTTTGGCACCGCTTGGTGGGCGTAGAGGATTTGACGAGCCCCTTTGTTGTTTGGAGCCCGTCGCACCTTCTCTTTTTTGTTCCGAGCGTCATTGCTGCCTTGATCGTGTTCCGCATTGTGGGTCGTGAGTTGCGGGGGGATCCTGCCCTCCCCGTATTTGCCTTTCTGCAGCTAGGCGCTGTCTGGGCGGGGCTCGGCAACATCTTGCTTGGGCCGTTTTCGTTTCTTGGGCCGTGGAGGGTGTTGGGGGTGTGGGGGGAAGGACTTATACTTGCTGGTGCGTCGTTTATCATTCTGACCGCAACGCGTCTCTACCAGCGCCAAGGGGTGGCACTCAGTGCGACATTTGTATATTTAGCTCTCCTTTCTATTGCGCTTCCCAAATCTGCTGGGCCAAATATTCAGATTGCGAGTTTCCCGCCCATACCGTTTTGGGCGGTTGCTATTCCGTATCTTATCGGCGCGGTTATTGTAGAATATGGTATTTCGCCAACGCGCAACAGTATGTTGCGCGGGGCGATCTACGGCGGCGTAGTGGGCATGATTCTTTATACCACCGCCCTTTATTTTGGAGATGCAACAATTACGATACATGCCTGGCAGCTATTTATACTCGTTCCGCTCACAGCTGCTGGGGGGGCGCTGGGTGGGGTGCTTTCAAGGAAACTCCATCGGTATCTCGCCAGCTGAATCGTGTGCGTTTTGATATTTTATTACAAACACGAGTTCAACAATGAAGTGCAACACTTGGGCCCGGGGGGTCTCCGCGGTACGATGCGGAGACGATGCCCAAACACTACCGACACTTGTCTGCGGATGAGCGGGATCACTTGGCCGTGCTGAGGAGTGAGGGGGTGCCGCTGCGGGCCATCGCCCGCGTCTTGGGGCGGGATCCCGCTTGAGCAGGGAAGGACCGAGCGTTGATCTATTGGGTCGGGTGGACACGGTAAAGGATGTGATGGCGCCCGATCCCGTGTATGCTTCGGAGGATACGCCCGTCGAGGAGATCGCCGGCATGATGCTGGACCAGATGGCAGGCGGATACCTATCGTCCGGAACGGCCGGGTGATTGAGATCGTGAGTGCGACCGACATCGTCCAGCTCCTCCTCAAGCTTCATGATGATCCTGCGGTCAGAGGGGGACGGCCGGTCGATCAGCGGACGATGCGGACCGAGTAGTCGCCTCCCCACTCGCAGGGCGTGTGTCCGTCGTCCTCAGGATCGTTGTGCGGAAAAGCATCAACGATAAACAAATAGGTACATGTGCCAGGGGCTAGCGCCAGAGAAATGGACCACCAGCCGTCGGATCCCAGCTCCAGGCGGTGCACAGAACTGTCCCAGCCGTTGAACAAGCCAACCAGTGCGACCCATTTGGCACCAGGTACGCGGTGGCTATCTAGCCGGAAATTCACCCGTCGCAGGGACGGTTTGAGCTCTGCCCTCATTGCTGTCCACCACATAGCAAGGTGACACACCCTGGGGTAGAAGGCTATCGGGCGGAGACTCGATATAACTTCCTCTGTTCTGACCAGCAAAGGCTCGAGTGAGCCTCTGTTTAGCCGGACACGTACCGAAGGAGTGCCCCGGTACCCTCATGTGGCTGCAACCGCGCCGCTGCAGCCTCCCCGACCAGTTCAGTCCGTGCTCCGCTGCGGCGCGCACGGCGCGATAAGGCGGCCCTCCGGGTCACTCGATCTCGACCTGACGGACTGTGAGGACAGGAATGCGGCTGTGTCGGACCACGTGCTCAGTAACGCTGCCGAAGAAGACATGGGCCAGACCCGTTCGCCCGTGCGTGCCCATCACGATGAGATCCGCTCCCACCTCCGAGGCCACCTGAAGGATGACCGGCCGGGGAGAGCCTTCGCGGATGATTGTTTGCGCCCTGGGGAATCGCGCAGTCAGTTGGGACATCTCCTCGGAGGTTTCGGCGCGTACGCGCTCAAGAAGATCGTTGACGGCTGGCATCGCCGCGATCTGCGAGGGAAGCCCCGCGAGCGCGGCAATGCTCATGTCGAGGACATGGAGCAGAATCAGCTCGGCACTGAAAGCCCGGCTCAGTGCTGCCGCCCATCGCAGGGCTGGCGCGGCGCCGGGTGAAAAGTCGGTGGGGAGCAAGATTCGAGTGACGCGGGCTTCGGATTTGATTTCTGCCTCGATTTTCATCACCTTAATCGGCTGCTTCCAAGTTGCGGATGTTTACCTTAGACGGAGAGGCGTATGGCTCACAAAGGAGAAGGACGCTCCTCCGCCTTCAGCGCGCGGTTGCGTAGATAGAAGACGTATCCAATGTACGCGGCCATGGCACCCAGCGTCAGTGCCAGCGCCGCGGCCACCATCGCCCCCACCGCTCGAACGATTCTCATCGAGAACACTCTCTCCCTTCGGGCCGCCCCATCTCTGCTCCAGTCTAAGACCTCAAGTCCTCGGGAGCCATCAGTCCCACAATCGATTTCACTCGGCTTCCGGTTGGAGGAGGAGTAGGCTCTACAATTGATAGCGGGCAAGAAATCCGCCCCGTTTCCCCGGTCCGGCGGGCTGAATGGTTGAGCGGCTCAAGGGTCCTCCCTTATGCTGTATGGAGACGCCGATCCGCGCGGAAGGAGAACTCGATAGAAACGACCACTATCCACCAGATGGCCATCTTCCGCAGCATCGCGGAGATCCTAAACCGGTCGTTTACCCTCCGCGAGGCTCTGGATGGCGCGCTCAGGCGCATTGTTGAGTTGATGAGTGTGCAGACCGGGTGGATCTTCCTGCACGAACAGGAGTCGGGCCAGTTCAGACTGGCGGCGCACGTCAATCTGCCTCCAGCCCTAGCCGTGGCCAGCGAGCGGCGCATGGTCGGGGACTGCCGCTGCATCCGCATGCTGCGTGAGGGTCAACTGCGTGAGCCGATCAATCTGGTTCAGTGCCTTCGGCTGGAGCAGGCCCTGCCGCAATCTCCCGAGGCGCATCGGCATGCATCCGTTCCCCTCATTGCCCAGGACGAGACCGTCGGCATCCTCAACCTGCTCCTTCCCGAAGGCCGGGAATTTGCCCAGGATGAACTCGACATGCTGGCATCGATCGGAGACGAGGTCGCGATCACTATCCAACGCGCCCGGTTGTTTGAGAGAGTTCGCGACCAGGAGCATGTGAGGCGCGAGCTGCTTCAGCGGCTGCTGGTCACCCAGGAAGAGGAACGGCGGCGGATCGCCCAGGACTTGCACGACCACGCGGGGCAGATGATGACAGCGCTCATCATCCAGCTTGCGCAACTGACTTCTCAGGCCGAAAAGGAAAGTATGCAGATGGCGGGTGGTCTGCGGAAGCTGCATGCTCTCGCGCAACAGGGTCTGGACGAGCTGCGCAAACTGGTCTACGAGCTTCGCCCCTCCATTCTGGACGACCTGGGGCTGGGGCCGGCGATTCGATGGTACGCGGACACCTATGTCCGGCCAGCCGGGCTCGAGGTGGATATGCGGATCGAGGACCTGAACACGAGGCTCTCGCAGGAAATCGAAACCGCGGCTTTTCGCATCATCCAAGAGGCTGTAACCAACGTACTACGCCACGCCAGGGCGAGCGCGCTTGAGATCCGGGTGAGCCGAAGGGGAGATGAATTGCTCGTATTCGTTCGCGACGATGGCCAGGGTTTTGACCCGGACCAGCTGTCCGCGCAAACGCGCACCCTCGGCCTGCACGGGATGCGTGAGCGCGCGCAGTTGGTCGGCGGCTCCTTCCAGGTGCTCTCTGTGCCCGGTGTCGGGACGACAGTTCTGGCCAGACTGCCACTTCATGAAGGAGAACCTGCGGCATGAGCAAGATCAGGATCCTGGTCGCTGATGACCACCAGATTGTGCGGGAAGGCGTGCGCATGATCCTGGCCACGCAAAAGGACTTCGACGTGATCGGCGAGGCGGCCACCGGCCGCGAAGCCCTTGAGATGGCTCGTGGGCTGCGCCCGGATGTGGTGGTCATGGATCTCAGCATGCCGGATATGACGGGGATCGAGGCCACTGAAAGGATCCGCAAGGAACTCCCGGAGGTGCAGGTCCTTGCCCTGACCATGCACGAGGAGGAGAGCTACGTCTTTGAGCTGTTACGCGTGGGCGCCGCTGGATACGTGCTGAAACGCGCGGCCGCGGAGGACCTGGTGTCTGCCATCCGCGCCACGCGCCGTGGGGAGGCGTTCCTGTATCCCTCCGTGGCCAAGATGGTCGTGCAGGATTTCCTTGGCCGCGCTCGCACGGGTGATGAGAAAGAGGCCCTGGATGGTCTGACCAAGCGCGAACGCGAGGTGCTCACACTGATCGCAGAGGGGCTGACGAATCAGGGGATCGCGCAAAAGCTCTTCATCAGCATCAAGACGGTACAGACTCACCGTGCCCACATCATGGAAAAACTGAACCTGCACGATCGGACAGAACTGGTCCGCTACGCCATCCGCAAGGGCCTCATCAAGCCGTAACCTTCCTCAGCGCCTGCTCTAGCTCGGATGCTATTCGGGCCTTAGGCACCCATGCGTCGGCGGCCAGGTTCTTCGCGGCGATCTCGTACTCGCGCTCCCCATCTGACGTGATCACGATCAGGTGCATGAGGGGAAACCGCTTGCGCAAGGCCTGCAAGTCCCCGTGCCCGGGACCGGTGCAAGTTTGGAGATCGGCAACGATCACATCGAGTTGCCCCTGGCAGAGGCTCTCTAGGTCGGCCAGCCTCGCCGCCTGGCCTACCACCTCGATCCCCTCGACCGCCTTCAAATATGAAGCCACTGCCTCTCGGATAGATGGCGAAGGATCCACGAGCGCAACGGCTACTTTCTTCGACATGTGGATTCGTCCTGTTCTCGCATCCCGTTCTAGTGGACGAGCCACTCCTTGTCGCCCAGCGTACGTCGTCCGCGATGCCCGGGGTATCGGGCGCTCACCCGATTCTGCTATCATCTTCGCCTCCCCACCAATTGCAATGGGTAATCGTAGCGCTGCGATCGGGCGATGACCCGATGGCGCCCGCGCCGCAAGGGGGTAAACTCCTTTCGGGCGAAGAGAAAGCGAGACGGTAGGGGGCGCCTGCCGAGGCTCCAGGAATCGATGAGAGGGAAATTCACCCCCGCATTAGCCTTTAAGTCCTTAACGCCTCTTTATGACCGAATCACTGAACTACTGGGTTTTGGGTCGCCCTTTCGAAGGAAGGTCCTGGCGATGGCGGACATCGAGGATGGTGAACGAATTCTCGATGTCGGATGCGGTACGGGATCGTTGCTCCTGGACGTGAAGCGCAGGTATTCGAAGTCAGAGGTCGTTGGCATCGACCCGGATCAGGATGTCCTGACCATGGCTCGGGCAAAATTCGAAGGCTCAGGCATTCATGCGAAGTTGGTTCAAGGGTTTGCGCAGGCATTGCCATTCCCCCCTTGTTTCTTTGATCTGGTCATGAGTACATTGATTTTCCATCACCTGCGCACAGAGATTAAGAAACAAGCGATCAAAGAGATCTATAGGGTCTTAAGGGAGGGCGGGAGGTTCATCTTAGCGGACTTTGGCAAGCCTGAAACCCTTACCATGGCAGTTCTTCTGAACCTGGGTAGTCTCTTTGATGGACGAGCAAACACGAAAGCGAATCTGGAAGGACGATTGCCTGCGTTCCTGCAAGAAGGCGGTTTTCAGGTTACCGAGGTAGGTTCTAGATATCGGGGGGTTCAGTTCCTGCTAGGAAGGAAATTGTCGAATTCAAGTCATATGCGGTCTGCATCCTCTCTCCGCCCGATCTAGAAATCGGGGCGCCACCTGATTCCAGCGGGAGCGAGGTCCTGGGATGATGGCAGCAAGTCGGCGGACGCCGACCAAAGCACATACCACCTACAGAGGGGGGACACGAGGATGCGGAGCAGGATCGGTAAGATTGGAATGCTTGTGGCGGTGGTAGCGGTCTCGGTGGCTATCGGGTTTGGCGGAGGTGTGTGGTCCAGTCGGGCACCGGGGCGCCCACAGGTGGCCTCGCCGGACTCGGCCCATGCCGCCGCAGCAGCGCACGAGGAGATGGACAAGGCGCATGAGGCCCGCGTCAAAGCATTCCCCGCCAAGACAGAGGGCCTCGGCACCCAGCCGATACGGCCTAAGGTGATCGGCGGGGTGAAGGTGTTTGAGCTCACCGCCCGGGAGGTACAGTGGGAGGTCGAGCCAGGAGTCAAACGGACCGCCTTCGCCTACAACGGGCAGGTGCCGGGGCCCACGATCCGGGTGACCGAGGGCGATCGGGTGCGGGTCATCCTCAAGAACGAGCTGCCGGAGAGCACGGTTATCCATTTCCACGGGCTCCTGACGCCGAACGCCATGGACGGGGTGCCGTACGTGACCCAGCCGCCGGTGAAGCCAGGCCAGACCTTCACCTACGAGTTCGTGGTCAGGCCAGCGGGGTCCCACATGTACCACTCTCACCACGGTGACGACCAGATCACCAAAGGACTGCTGGGAGCCTTCATCGTTGAGCCAAAGGATAAGAGTAGGGAGCCGAAAGTGGCCCAGGATGTCGTCCTCATCGTCAACGATGGGCCCCTTGGCTACACCCTCAACGGCAAGAGCTTCCCGGCCACACAGCCCATCGTGGTGAAGGTGGGACAGCGCCTGCGCATCCGGTACATGAACGAAGGGCAGATTATCCACCCGATGCACCTTCACGGTCTGTCCGGGAGAGTCATCGCCAAGGACGGCCACAGGCTGGCGCAGTCCTACACGGCTGACACGGTCAATGTGGCTCCCGGGGAACGGTACGACATCATCGTGGTGGCGAGCGAGCCCGGGGTGTGGGCCCTCCACTGCCACATCCTCTCGCACGTGGAGTCGAGAGAAGGCATGCACGGGATGGTCACAGCGGTCATCGTGCAGAAATAGCCGCACGCTGATCCAGGAACCGTATGCTCAGAAGAGGCCCTGAGATGGACTCGCGAGACCTAACGATCGTGGTGCTTGTGGTCCTGGCCGCGTTCTTGCTGCTGCCGATGCTGGCTATGGGGGCGATGTGGGGCGGATTCGGGATGATGGGTCCGGGGATGATGGACCGCGGCCCCTGGGGCGGTGGCTGGTTCGGCTGGTTCGGTCCGCTGATCATGCTCCTCCTCATCGCGGGCATCGTGCTGGGCATCCTGGCATACACCCACAGAGAATCCAGGCCCGAGGTGCCGCTCGAGGTCCTCAAGCGCCGCCTGGCCAGTGGAGACATCACGAAAGAGCAGTACGAGGAGGTCAAGCAGGTCCTCCAGTAGAGGCTCGCTGGATAGCAGGCACACCTCGGAGGGGGACTGGGGCAGCTATCGGTTGCGCACCCGATAGCTGGGGCCCTGGAAATACAGCATGAGCCCGATGGTCTACACTCCGGGGCCCCGCTAGGGTGAACACTGGGATCAAGGGATGAGAAGAAACGGTATCGTCTACATCGCCCTGGTGACGGCCGTCGTAGCGCTGAGCATCAGCCTGATGGCCTACACGGGTCGGGAGAAGCCGCAGGTCACCATTACGCCCCGATTGCCGGCAACGATGAAGCTGTCAATGGTTGTCGCAACCTTCGCCGGGCAGGGAATGGCCGCACACCGCTGGTATCCCACGATGCTCGTGGTGCGCGAAGGTGACACCGTCGATCTGGCCGTTGCCAACCCCGATAAGGTCAACCATCAGCTTGAGATCACTGGTTACAATCTGAGGACCAAGAAGCTGACGCCGGGCAGCACTGACCGGCTGCGGTTTGTCGCGGATCGGCCGGGCGTGTTCGCCTTCCAGTGCGTCCTGCCGCACGATCCCGCGAAGGGGGATTGCACCCCAGACCACGAGATGATGCGCGGCTACGTGATTGTGACGGAGTGAGAGAGGAGGGAGCGGCGATGGAGACACCGAGGTCGGCACTCAGATCCGGACTGGCTGGGCTGTCTTTGATCATCGCCCTCGTCGCGATCGCCCTTAGCCTGCTGACGCTGGCGGCCCCGGCCAGCCGGGCTCGCCTCTCGTCCGCTCCGGAGCCCGTGACGATCGACCTCTCGCTGCTGATCACCGGGCGGGGAGCGATCGGCGGGCCGGCGCTGAGCCACCTTTATGACCCGCAGATGCTCGTCGTTCGCCGGGGCGACACGGTGCGGCTGCGGGTGATCAACGGTTCCCACTTCCGGCATGGGATTGAGATCGTCGGCTACGGGGTCCGCACAGGGGAACTGACCGGCGGCCCACGAGCGACAGAGCTCCTCACGTTCACTGCGGACAAGCTC
>JANONS010000213.1:0-1599 GCA_031420915.1 Armatimonadota bacterium | reverse complement strand
GTGCTCGCCGCGGAGGATGCGGTGATGGAAGGGGCGGCCGCGGCGGCTGAACCGGCGGTGATGGGATCGGTTCCTGGTGGCGTCCTGGTCCATCGCCAGCCGCTGCTCGCCCACCCGCCGGCCGTTCAATGGCGGCTGGTCCGCCGGGCGGTCGCGGGTGCCGGCGGGAACATTCGGCGCCTCAGATTCGTCCACATCACTGAGGCCCTGCGCCTGGCCGAGCGCGGGGACGAGGGGCAGCGGCTGAGCCTGCCGGGGGTGATGCTGGAGGTCCGGAGCGGGGATCTTGTCTTTGGTCCCCCTCGCCCCGATGCCGCCCGCCGCGCGCGCCCAGCGGACGAGTTCGTGATCCCCCTGGGCGGTCGGGTGGAGGCCGATCCCCTGGGGGTGATCGTCGAGAGCGCGGTCGTGCCGCGTGACGCGGCGGACTTCGCCGAGGATGCCGCCTATCTGGACGCTGACCGTGTGGGACCGTCATTGACACTGCGAGCCTGGCGGGCGGGGGATCGATTTCGTCCCCTGGGGATGCAGGGGAAGAAGAAGGTGGGGGATTTTCTCACGGACGCCAAGGCGCCTCCCCTGGGACGCTCGCGCATCCCGGTGGTGGAGGCATCAGACGGCACGATCGTCTGGCTGGTGGGGTGGCGCGTGGCGGAGGATGCCAGACTTACCCCAGAGACCCGCCGCGTGTTGCGGCTCAAGGCGATTGCCAAGCGATGACGAAGTAGTCTGTTGAGGTCGGTTCGCGGCCGGGTGTATAGTCGAGTGGGAGGAAGCGCGTGGTGAATCGGGTCTTCCGGAATGCGATCGTCTGGGCGGTGATCATCGCGGTCGTCGTCTACTTCTTCCTGCCCCTCTGGAAGCAGCGGACCCCCAGGGAGGAGATGTCCTACAGCGCGTTCCTCGCTCGGGCCAGCCAGGGGCAGATTGCCGAGGTGAGCATCAGCGAGGAGCGGATCACCGGGAAATTCCGGGACGGGAAGGAGTTCATCTCCTACGGGCCGGTGACCGAGGACGCGATCGCCCTCCTCACCTCCAGGGGTGTGGTCATCAAGTACGAGCCCAGGTCCCGCTCCAGTCTCTGGCCGAACCTCCTTACCACGATGCTTCCCATCATCCTCCTCGTCGGGGTCTGGATGCTGATGCTGCGCCAGGCGCAGAGCGGCAGCAACCAGGCGATGTCCTTTGGCAAGAGCCGCGCCCGGCTCCACACGGAGAATAAGATCAAGGTGACGTTCAACGATGTGGCCGGGGTGGACGAGGCCAAGGAGGAGCTCGAGGAAATCATCGAGTTCCTGAAGCACCCGAAGAAATTCCAGGCGCTCGGCGCCAAGATCCCCCGCGGCGTCCTGCTGGTCGGGCCGCCGGGCAGCGGCAAGACGCTGCTGGCCAAGGCCATTGCCGGCGAAGCGGGGGTGCCCTTCTTCTCCATCTCGGGCTCGGAGTTTGTGGAGATGTTCGTGGGGGTGGGCGCGAGCCGCGTGCGCGATCTATTCGACCAGGCGAAGAAATCCGCGCCCTGTCTGGTGTTCATCGACGAGATCGACGCGGTCGGCCGGCAGCGCGGCGCGGGGCTGGGCGGCGGGCACGACGAGCGAG
>JANONS010000212.1:0-1680 GCA_031420915.1 Armatimonadota bacterium | reverse complement strand
CCAGGCGCTCGGCCATCGGTGTGCTTCCGGTCACATCGGCAAACAGGATCGTGACGACCTTGCGTTCCTCAGTGGGCTGGGCGAAGGAAGGTGGAGCGGCGACGAGACTGGTCCCACACGTGCCGCAGAAGGCAAAGCCTTCAGGGTTCAGCGTGCCGCAGGAAGGACACGGAGCGCCAAGTTTCGTCCCGCACCGGCCGCAGAATTTCGTGCCGGCGGGATTGTCGAAGGCACAGCGTGGGCACTGCATCAGGGTCCCCGCTCAGAGGATATCAGTAAATCCGTTGTCTGAGGCGTTCGGGGTCGCGCAGGACGATCTTCTTCCCGTGGAGCTCCACGAGCCCCTGCGACCGGAAGGAGGCCAGCGCCCGGTTCACCCGCTCGCGGGTCGCCCCCACCATCGTCGCCAGTTCCGCCTGGGTGAGGTCGAAGTCGATCTCGATGCCGTCCGCTTTGATGCCGTAGCGCTCGGCCATTTCCAGGAGGACCCGGGCGACGCGGGCGTGGACATCGAGGTATGCCAGGCTTTCGGCATAGTCGGTGACGTGCCGGAGGCGGGTACTTAGCAGTTCGACGAGGGCGGCCGCGAAGGCGGGCGTCGCGGCGAGGTGCTGCTGAAATTCATCGCGGCCGAGCGTGTGGGTGACGGTGTCCTCCAGGGTCTCCGCGCTCGCCGATCGCGGGCGGCCATCGAGGAGTGCGAGTTCGCCGAAGACCTCTCCCGGTCCCGCGACGTCGACGGTGAGTTCCTCCCCACCCGGGGACGGCACGAAGAGGCGAACGCGGCCTGTCTCAATGATGTAGAGGGCATCGCCCGCCTGGTCCTTGTGGAAGATCATCGTGCCCCGTCGGAAGGGACGCCGGCGCAGGTGGGTCGTCAGTCCCGCCAGCACCTCGTCAGTCAGGTGAGCGAACAGCGGGACCTGCTTGAGAAGAAGGCCGGGATCGGACGGCATGGTGAGAAGAGCGTTTCGGGGGAGAACGCACGCCGTCCTGCGCACAACAGGAGCCAGGGGCGAACCCTGGCTCCTGTTGGCTTAGCGAGCTCACCTCGACTTACACCTGAGCGGTGAGCCACCACGGCGTGACCGACTTGGAGATCCGCTCGTCGACCCCAAGCTGTTGCAGCCTGGTGCCGTCGCCGCTCTTGATCGCGGCGGCCTCCTCCGGGGTCAGCTCGAAGCCACGGATGGCGGCGTCAGGATTCTGCTTGAGCTGCCGGCGGAACGTCTCGTCCGCCATCGCCTTGTTCACTAAGGCCTCTACGCCAGCCTTCGACATTCCAGTCACCTCCATCGAATTTGCCTGGCCTGAGCCGCCCAACCTCGAGACAGCGACCCGGTGAACCTGTGGTCAACGGGACCGGACGCATCCGGTCCGCCGAGATCAGTCTACTCCTCAGACAGTATGTAGTCCGAGGTCTTGGTCACGCGCACATCCAGGCCCCACGACGTCAGTGTTGCGGCGTCATTCTTCTTGATCGCTGCGATCTCCTCGGGCGTCAGATCGTACCCACGGATCGCGGCGTCAGGGCTCTCCTGGAGCTGCCGGCGGAACGTCTCGTCCGCCATCGCCTTCTTCACCAGGGCCTCCACGCCAGCCTTCGACATGTCTTCCACCTCCTTTCCGCGTTGATCATCAGACGGTGCGCTCTGCGCTCACTCCAACAAGTCCATCAGT
>JANONS010000211.1:0-1841 GCA_031420915.1 Armatimonadota bacterium | reverse complement strand
CATTCTGGTGATCTCGGGGGCAATGATGTCATGGGTGGGAATCACCTTCATGACCCTCATCCAGCAGCGCGCCGATCGCGCCTACCTGGGGCGGGCGATGGGCATGCTGATGTTCGGCATCTACGGGTTGTATCCAATCTCATACGGCCTCGCGGGATGGATCTCCGAGTTCACCGGCGTCCGCACCCTCTTCGTCCTCGGTGGGACGATGATCATCGCCTCGGCGGTCGCCGGCCTGACGGTTCGCGAGCTGCGGGAACTGAACTAAGGCCCAGACCCCTTCACGTATTCCTCGATGATGCGGGCAGCGATGGGATCCTCCTCTTTCCCGATGATCCTGGTGACCCCGGAGAAGATCGACCGGATTTCCTTGAGCGTCAACAAGACCTCGGCGAAGTTCGGTCCCCTGTCCCCGAGCGCATCAAGGATCGCGACCGAAAACGCCTGCGACGCCATCGCCGTTGAGATCCTCGCTGAGAAAGTTTCCCGCTGCGGGTACGCGCATCTGCCCGGTCTCCCAGAGGCGGTACCCGGCCTCAGCCAGCCCTGCGAAACTCACCTCTGACAACTCGGGGGCGAGGGTCATCAACCTGGATTTCCGATTTGACCATCTACTGGAAACCGTAGGAATGTGTCGAACGTCTTTATTGGTGCGGGTTTGAACGCGATGATGACGCTGTGGAGGTGCATCCCCAGTGGGTGAGACCCCAAACCAGCCCTTTCAGCTCTCTTTCAACCCCGCGTTGAAGGTCGCGTTCCAGGGGTCGCGGGTCACCTCCGATGGCGGCCTGATCCTCGTGCGCGAGCTGGACGAACGGTTGGGGTTCAGCGACCTCATTGCGCAGCACTTGACCGACCCTCGGGCCACGAACACCCAGTTCCCGCTCGCCGATCTCGTCCGGCAATCGGTCTACAGCCGGCTGGCGGGCTATGAGGACGTGAACGATGCGGAGCGCCTTTCCCAGGATCCGACCTTCCGGCTGATCGGGTCGGAGCAGATCTGGGAGCGCGGGGCCGCCCTGACGTCCCGGGTGCACTCCTTCGAGACGGAGCTATTGACCCGCGACGAAAACCTCGCCGGGCTGGCCGCGCTCAACCGGGAACTGATCGCGAGGGTGGACGCCCCGCAGCGAGTGGTGCTCGATATCGACAGCACCGAGATCCCGGTCTACGGCCAGCAGGAGCAGAGCGCCTACAACGGCCACTTCGAGTCGACCTGCTATCACCCGCTGCTATTGTTCAACCGGGAGGGCGACTGTCTGGCAGCGAAGCTGCGGCCGGGCAATGTCCACAGCGCTGAGCAGTGGGACCAGGTGCTTCTGCCCGAGATCGAGCGGCAACAGCAGCAAGGCAAGGACGTGGTCGTCCGGGCCGATGCCGCCTTTGCCAAGCCGGAGGTCTACGAGGCCCTGGAAGCGCGGGGCGTGAAGTATGCGATCCGGATCCCGGCCAACGACACGCTGGAGCGGGCCGTCGCGGAGTTGCTGACGCGGCCCGTGGGCAGACCCAGTCACAAGCCGGTGGTCCGGTACAAGAGCTTCCGGTACCAGGCCGGGAGTTGGAAGATCGCGCGGCGGGTAGTGGCGAAGGTCGAGTTTCACTGTGAGGAACTGTTCCCCCGGGTGGGGTACATCGTGACAACCCTGGAGACGGACAGCCGGGCGGGGGCGGTGTCCGAGAAATCGGCTGGCAAGTCCACGGCCACCTCAGGGCTGGGGGGTTGGGAGGGTCAGGATGGGGCTTTCTGGGAGCCGCCGTGCACGGTCGGCGCTGAAAATCGGCTTGGCTCTCTCCGACGGGAGGAGTTCGGGAATCCAAAATGGAAATTACCGCTCAGCAGG
>JANONS010000210.1:0-3933 GCA_031420915.1 Armatimonadota bacterium | reverse complement strand
ATGTTGTCTCCATGGCCGCCCTCACCCTGGAGCGCCCCTGGGAGGTGCGATTCATCGAGATGATGCCGTTTGGCAGCGTTGGGGACTTCGCCGAGGCGGGCGTGGTGAAGTCTGAAGAGACGATGGTGAAGATCGAGGCTGCTCTGGGGCCCCTCGCTCCCCTTGACCTCTCGGGCGAGGACCCGGCGCGGACCTACCGGCTGGCGGGCGCCCCGGGGACGCTCGGGTTCATCAGCCCGGTGAGCCAGCCGTTCTGCGCGAAATGCGGCCGGCTGCGTCTCACCGCGGACGGCCGCTTAAGGTTGTGCCTGCTGCGGGACGACGAGGCGGACCTGCTCACCCCGCTGCGCAACGGCGCTTCCTACGAAGAGATCAGGGAGATCTTCCGCGCCGCGGCCTTCCGGCGGCCATTCGGGCACGCCCTGGCCGAAAAGATGTTCCCCCAGGCCAGGGTCATGATTCAGATCGGCGGGTAGGCCCTATCGTCTGCAGCCGCGGATATGTAGGACCTGAGCGGACGACCATGTGGGTATCTTTCCTTGGTCCTACCTGCGGGGTAGTGCCCGTGCGTCAACTGTGTGGATGGGTGGACAGGCACGTTTCGGTTGAATCCTGCGGAGAGAGGAGGTCATTCATTGTACCTGATGCGCTTCTCCTACGACCTATTGCCAGCCAACCGTGAGAAGGCGGTGGCGCTGATCCGACGCGAGGTGGAGGCAGCGAAGGCCCGGGGCCTGAAGGCGCGGCTACTGATCCCGCTGACACGTGGGCGAGGGGAAGCTGCGCTGCAGTACGAGGTCGAGCTGCCAAGCCTGAACATGCTGGATGAATACCGCACCACGGCCATCGGGTCTGCCGAGGAGACCCAACGTTGGATGCGAGAGTTCAGTGAGCTGTTAACCCAGCCGCCAGCGGTGGAAATCTTGCGTCTGGATGAGGAGAGCGGATAACGATCCGCCGAACGGATGTATTATCCGTTCACCGTAACAGAAGTGGGGATGAGACGATGACCGGTGCCGAACTGATGGTGAGATGCCTCGAGAACGAGGGCGTGCAGTACATCTTCGGGATTCCAGGTGAGGAGACACTGGACCTCAACAACGCCCTGCTGGACTCCAAGATCCGGTTCATCACAGTGCGCCACGAGCAGGGTGCGGCGTTCATGGCTGACGTCTACGGCCGCCTGACGGGTCGAGCGGGAGTCTGCCTGGCTACGCTGGGCCCAGGCGCCACGAACTTGGCCACGGGGCTGGCCGACGCCAATCTGGACCGGGCGCCGGTGGTCGCCATCACTGGCCAAGTGAGCCGCGACAGGATGCACAAGGAGTCCCATCAATTCGTGGACATTTTGAAGGCGTTCGCCCCCCTGACTAAGTGGAACAGTCGAGTGGAAACCGGAGCGGTCATCCCCGAGGTGGTCCGGAAGGCCTTCAAACTGGCGGAGCAGGAGAAACCCGGCGCGTGCCTCATCGAACTGCCCGAGGATGTGGCCGACGAGCCGGCGGAGGGAGAGCCACTCCACGTGGAGCGTGCCAGGCGCCCCTCGCCGGACAGATCGTCGCTGACCCGCGCCGCGGACCTGGTCAACCAGGCCCATCGACCGCTGATCCTGGCCGGCAATGGGGTCATCCGGGGCCGGGCCTCCGAGGCACTGCGCCGGCTGGTGGAGCGTTGCGGCATCCCGGTGGTGAACACCTTCATGGCCAAGGGGGCGCTACCGGCGGACCACCCGCTGGCTCTGATGACGGTTGGGCTGGCTCAGGGGGACTATGAGCGAGCGGGTTTCGGCGAGGCGGATCTGGTGATTGCGGTTGGCTATGACCCTGTCGAGTACGGCCCGCGGATGTGGAATCCCAGGCCCCACGCCCAAATCGTCCACCTGGACTTCACCTCGGCAGAGGTAGACGCCCACTACCAGCCAGCAGTGGAGGTGGTGGCCGACATTCGTGAGGCCCTGGAGCTCCTGACACCGCTGGTCACGGCGCCGGACCGGCAGCCGTCGGCCCAGGTCCACGAGCGCGATGGCTCCCGCGCCGATGCCTTCCCCCTTCTGCCCCAGCGCGTCCTGGCGGACCTGGAGGCGGCCCTTTCTCCTGAGGATCTGTTGATCTCCGACGTGGGCGCCCACAAACTCTGGGTGGCAAGGTGCTACGGAGCGTCGCTGCCCAACACGGTCATCATCTCAAATGGCTTTGCCGCTATGGGGATCGGGCTCCCTGGGGCCATAGCGGCCAAGCTGGTGTTCCCCGATCGTCAGGTGGTGGCGGTGACGGGGGACGGGGGATTTTTGATGAATGTCCAGGAGCTGGAGACGGCCAAGCGACTGGGACTTCCGCTGGTGGTCCTGATCTTTCGCGACAATGGCTACGGGTCGATCCGGTGGAAGCAAGAACAGCGCTTTCAGCGCACGGCGGGTGTTGACTTCGGCAACCCCGACTTCGTCCAGCTGGCCGGGGCCTTCGGCTGCCGCGGGTTCCGCGTCGAGTCTGCGGCTCAGCTGGCACCTATCCTCATGGAAGCCCTGGCGCATCCGGCTCCCGCAGTCATCGACTGCCCTGTGGACTACCGGGAGAACGACCGGCTCGTCTACACCTAAGATGTCAGCCCTGTCCGCCACGCGTCGCTGAAGACATTGAGTCCGAGATTAACGAAACGGAGGGTCTATGGCTCGAATTCTCATCCTCGGGGGAGGTTTTGGCGGCTTCTACACTGCCTTGCATCTCGAGCGCGTACTCCGGAGGACAGACCACCAGGTCACGCTGGTGTCCAATGAGAACTATCTGCTGTATACGCCACTTCTGCCCGAAGCTGCCGCAGGAGCCATTGAACCCCGGCATGTGGTCGTCCCCCTGCGCAGCGTCCTTCGCCGTACTCGCGTGAACGTCGCGGAAGTTCAATACATAGACGTCGTGGACCATTCGGTGGTCGTGCGTACGTCTGCCGGGGAAGAACAGTCGCTTGATTACGACCATCTCGTTCTGGCGCTCGGGTCGGTCCCTCGGTTCGACGACAGTATCCCCGGCGTGCGCGAGCACGCCGTTGGATTCAAGACGCTGGCGGAAGCCATCTACCTTCGCAACCACGTGCTCCAACAGTTAGAGCTAGCGGAGGCGACGTCCGACGAGAAGGGACGCCGCGCCAGTTTAACCTTTGTCTTTGTCGGTGGCGGCTATGCGGGCATCGAGGCAGCCGGGGAGCTCTTTGGCCTCGCCCGATCGGCGCTGCGTTTCTATCCGCGGCTTCGAAAGGAAGAAATGAAGTGGATGGTGGTTGAAGCGGCTCAGACCATCCTGTCAGATTTTGGCTCCGAGATTGCCGCTTACGCTATGCGCCGATTGGCCGGGAAGGGCATCGAGGTCCGCCTCATGACAACGCTCAAGGAAGCCCGCCATGACGCGGTGGTGCTCTCGACGGGTGAGGTGGTGTCCACGCGCACGTTGGTATGGACGGCCGGCGTTACCGCGCATCCCCTTGCTGCCGAAATCCCTGCGGCGAAGGATCGACACGGTCGCCTAGTCACCACACCCAGCCTTGAGGTCCCCGGCCTCCCAGGTGTCTGGGCTCTCGGGGACATTGCGGCCGTTCCCGACGAAAAATCCGGCGGCCAACCTGCTCCTCCGACGGCGCAGCATGCTCTGCAACAGGCGCGGTTGCTCGGGCGAAATGTCGTCGCCGCGCTTGCGGGACGCCCCCGAACGGCTTTCGCCTTCGGTACGCGTGGAATGCTGGTTACTCTAGGGGATCGCGACGGCGCCGGTCGGCTGCTGGGACTCCCTGTCCGCGGCTTGCTCGCATGGTGGATGACGCGGACCTACCATCTTTTCCAGCTGCCAACGCTGGCCCGGAAGGCACGGGTCGCATTTGATTGGACTATTGCTCTGTGCTTTCCGCGCGACATCGCACAGCTCGGGAGTCTCGCGCACATTCGCCGCG
>JANONS010000209.1:0-4678 GCA_031420915.1 Armatimonadota bacterium | reverse complement strand
ATCAGCCGCACCCCGGTGCACGAGCTCGACGCCGGCGAGTGGGAGCGGACGCTTGCCGCGAACCTCACCAGCGTCTACCTCTGCTCTCGCCACGCGCTGCCCCACCTGCGGGAGAGCCGCGGGGCGATCGTCAACGTCGCCTCCTACCTGGCCTTTCACGCGGGACCCGCGACCACGCCGGCTTACAACGCGGCCAAAGCCGGGGTCGTGGCGTTGACCCGGACGAGGCCTATCCGCTGCGGCGGGTGGGGACCCCGGAGGACGTGGCCTACGCGATCCTGTTCCTGGCCTCACAGGAGGCGGGGTGGATCACCGGCGCCAGCCTGCTCGTGGATGGCGGGCTGACCGCTCGGTAGCCGTCGAAGAGAACGGCTGAGCCTCTCAGCCTCGAGCTCTCCTGGACAGAAGGAGCCCGCGGAGGGTCCAGACCGTCTTACCATCGAGTGAGGCTACGACGACTCCGGTTCGTTCCGCGGTTGACTGAACCAGCGAGGGCGGCCAGCGAAAGAGATCCTCTACCTGCTGCGGGGTCGCGCCACCGACGATCTTCAGATAGCCGCGCAGCACAGTCCCGGCCGCTTCCTCGCTGGTGATCCTGCTGGCCTGCTTGATCGCCTCCGGCATCCACCGGTGGAAAGTATTCCAGATGAAGGCATAGTTGCCGCGGCCTTCCACCTCGGCGACCTTGGCGATGAGGAAGCGTGCCTGGAGTTCGTCCAGCGCGCGGTGGAAGCGGTTACCGGAGTCCCCGGTGACGAAGTGCCGGCGCAGTTCCCATGTGTTCACCGGTCCGCGCCGCGCAATGTATTCGTAGATCCCCTTCGCCAGCACGCTGAGGTGACCGGCCTCGTATGCGGCGAGGTAGTCGTCCGGCTCACCGACATTCCCTGAGAGCGCGTAGAAGTGGGGGAGGTAACGCAGCGAAATGAAGGTGGGTTTGCGCCGAAGCACGCGCCCATAGAAGACCCGCCTGCGGGTGACGAGCGAATCCTTCCACGTCCACGCCCAGGACCACATCCGCTCCACGCTGCGTGTCCCGATGACATCGAAGACCCCGGGGATGTCACCGGGGCCGGCGGTGAAGGCATAGCAGAAACCCAGCGTCACGATGAAGCGCCGGCACTGCGCTTCGGTCCTGATGTGAAAGCGGCGCAGCAGCGCACGCCGGTAGCGCTCGAGATCGGCCGCTCGCAGTGGATGAGGTACCTCACCGATAAGGTATCGCCCGGCCCGAGAGCGAATCTTCATTAAATCATGCACACTCCACTGATGACGCAGCTGGACAACGAGCTACGCGCGATCCTGCTTGAGACCCACAGCGCGCCGGTCGTCACCTTCTGGGTCTGGTACGGCGTCGGCAGCCGCAATGAGGTGCCGGGCTGGACGGGCGTCTCCCACTGGGTCGAGCACATGCTGTTCAAAGGCACCCCCACCCACCCCAAAGGGGTGCTGACGCGGGCGATCGAGCGGCTGGGCGGTAACTGGAACGCCTTCACCGCCAAGGATTACACTGCCTACCATCAGGTCCTGCCGGCCGAACATCTCTCGTTCGTCATCGACCTCGAGGCCGATCGGATGCGCCATACGCTCTTCGATCCCGCTGAAGTGGAGCGCGAGCGGACGGTCATCATCTCGGAACGTGAGGGCGCGGAGAACTTTCCGTCGTTCTACCTTCAGGAGGAGGTCGACGCCCTCGCCTTCAAGGTGCATCCCTACCGCAATCCGGTGATCGGGTGGAAGAGCGACCTGCGGCGGGTGACGCGGGATGACCTCTACGCACACTACCGGACCTACTATCATCCCCGCAACGCCTTGATCGTCGCCGTGGGGGCCTTTGATGCGCAGACGGTCCTCGGACAGGTGCGGCGGACCTTTGGCAGCATCGAGCCCGGCCCGGAGATCCCGGCGGTGCGGTCGGAGGAACCACGCCAGGAGGGGGAGCGTCGCGTGGCGGTGCAGCGGCCCGGGGGCGCCATCTCCTACATTCAGATGGTCTTCCGCACGCCGGCCGCTTCCGATCCTGACCTGGCGCCGCTCCTGGTCCTGGACGGCGTCCTTGGAGGATTCGGGGGCGGCGGGGCGGCGCGCTCCTCGCGCCTGTACCGGGCGCTCGTTGACCGGGGGCTGGCCGCAGAGGCCGGATCGGCGATCACCCCGTCGCGCGACCCCGGCCTCCTGCGGATCTCGGCCGCCGCGCGTACGGGTGTGCCGGCGGCGACTGTGGAGGAGGCTATCCTGGAACAGCTCGACGCACTGACAAAGGAAGAAGTGCCGCCTGATGAACTCGCCCGCGTGAAGCGGCAGGCGAAGGCGCAGTTCGTCTACGCCCGCGACGGAGTGCACGGGCTCGGGCTTGTGATCGGGGCGTATGCCATGGTCGATCACCCCGAGGCGTTCTTCGAACTGCCGGCGAGGATCGAGCAGGTCACTCCGGCGGACGTGCAGCGGGTGGCGGTCCGGACGTTCACTGCGCAGCAGCGGACGGTGGGGTGGTACCTGCCGCAAGATGGCGCGCATACTCAAGCCCGAGCGACGGCCCTCGCGCCTCAACTCTTCCACTGGCGGCCGGAGTCCGCGCGTCCGGAGACGCGGGCGGTCCACGCCGTCCCTGCGGGTGTGGTAGGCGCGGAGCAGATTCATCGCACCGTGCTGCCGAACGGGCTGCGCCTGCTGATCGTTGACCGGCCGGGAAGTGACATGATGGCGATCCACGGCATCGTGCGCGCGGGGTCGCTCTTTGACCAAGATCGCCCGGGGCTGGCTCGGTTCGTGGCCTCGACGGTCAACCGGGGAACGCGGAACCACAGCGCCCGGGAACTTGCCGACCGCCTGGACGGCCTCGGCGCAGCGCTGGCCGTCGTCGCGGGAGCCGAAGTCGTGGGCGTGTCCGGGCGCGCGCTGGCCGAGGACGTGCCCGCGTTCCTCCGCCTGGCCGGCGAGGTGATGATGGCTCCCGCGTTCCCCACGGAAGAGGTAGAGAAGGCGCGGGGCGAACTCCTGACCTCGATCCGTGTGCGCGCCATGGATACCCGGTATGTGGCGGAACGGGCATTCCGGCGGCTCGCCTTCCCGGCCGGCCATCCTCACGCTCAGCCCCCCGACGGCGATGAATCCGTGCTCCAAGCGTTGGACGCCGCGGCCCTCGGAGCTTTCCACGAGCGTTACTACCGCCCCGAGCGAACGATCCTCGTGCTGGTTGGAGATCTCAGAGCCGATGCGGCCGAAGCGGAGGTCGAGCGGGTCCTGGGTGGGTGGCCGCGCGGTCGCGAAGAAGCGGAAGTACCGATCCCTTCGCATGCGAAGGCGGAAGCGGCTCGCCACGAGACCATCCCGCTGGCGGGTAAGAGTCAATCGGATATCGTCTTGGGCGGTGTCGCGGTCGCCCGCCGGGATCCGGAGTACTACCCGACCATGCTGGCGGCATTGATCCTGGGTCGGTTGGGCATGATGGGTCGTGTGGGGGAGCGCGTCCGGGAAGTGTTGGGGCTCGCCTACTATGCTCTCATGGAGGCGCGCGCAGGGCTGCTGCCCGGGCCGTGGTGGGTTCGCGCGGGGGTGCACCCGAGCAATGTCGATCGCGCCGTGCAATCAATCCTGGAGGAGATCAGCCGGTTTCAGCGAGATGGCCCCCTGCCTGCGGAGGTGTCCGACGCGCGCGATTACCTGACCGGTTCGCTCGCGCTGCGCCTGGAGACGCACGCGGGCCTCGCGGCGGTGCTCGCGGAGATCGAGTTGTACGATCTGGGGCTCGATTACCTGGAGCGGTACCCGGCGATCATCCGCGGGGTGTCTCCCGAGGCGATGCGGGGAGCCGCGATGCGCTTTCCCACCGAGCGGTACGCGCTGGCGGTGGCCGGCCCGCCGACATCGTCGTCGTAGCGGAGGGGAACCAGACCCCGACTCCGGCTGCTTCTTCATCTGGCCACACGCGTGCCTCTTCGCAATCGCGGGATTGCGAAAGCACTCCTGACACGCCGATTCACCTGTACCGCCGGCTCGGGTTCGTCGACGAGGTGTGCTGGCGACAGATGTACCGGCCTGCGGACTGAACAGATCAACGATGACGCGCACCCGCAGCCGGCTGTAGTATGAATTCGGTATGAAAAAGGTAACCATCAGTCTGCCCGACGAACAGGCAGAGGCGATCGAGCAGATCCGCCGCAAGCGGGGGGTTTCCCGCAGCCGCGTGGTTCAGCAGGCGATTGCCCTCGCTCTGGCGGAGGAAGAAATGGCGCGGGCCATCCATCGCTATGAGGAGGGGTATCGGAGGCAGCCCGAACGAGCGGAAGCCATCGCGTTCGCGAAGGTCGCGGCGCGTGTTCTCGCGAAGGAGCGGTGGTCTATTTGACGACGCTCGCACCCGCCAAACTCCAGGAGCTTGAACGGGCCATCAAGTTTGCTCTTGACCTCCCGTGACACTACGCGGGACCCGGATGCAGCTCTGGGCGCTTGAAGGCTTCCCGGAGATCCGTCCCGGCACCGACCTGGGCCAGACCATCGTCGACAGCCTGAGAGAGAACAGCCTGGTGCCGGAAACGGGTGACGTGTTGGTCATTGCTCAGAAGGTCGTGTCGAAGGCAGAGGGGAGCGTCGTGGATCTCCGTACCGTCCGGCCCAGTCCTGAGGCGGAGCACCTCGGTCGAGAAACAGACAAGGATCCTCGGCTGGTTGAGGTCAT
>JANONS010000208.1:0-2103 GCA_031420915.1 Armatimonadota bacterium | reverse complement strand
GTCACGGTGACGGCGATGACCATCCGGCGCCTGTTCCACACGACCCGGAGGTACTGTCGCACATCAATCTCATCATTCATCGGTGACTCCGGCGATCTCTACCATCGCGGGCTGGCGACCTCGGGGAATCGGCCAAGCGCCTCCTCGATCGTGCGCTTGATCCGCGCGAGCGCGGCTGGATCCTTCGCCTCCGCCCGCAGCACCAACGCCGGCTGGGTGTTGCTGGCGCGGATCAACCCCCACCCGTCGGGGAAGAGCACGCGGGCGCCATCGATGTCGATGACCTCGTAGCGGCGTTTGAACGCCTCCGTCACCCGGCGCACCACATCGAACTTGACCGCATCGGGCACGTCCACCCGCACCTCGGGTGTCACCGGGTAGCGGGGGATGCTGGCCAGGAGCCGCGAGAGCGGCGCTTCAGTGTGGGACATGATCCGCAGCAGGCGCCCCGCAGCGTACACGGCATCGTCGTAGCCATAGTATTCATCCGCAAAGAACATGGGCCCCGACATCTCGCCGGTAAAGACCGCTCCGATCTCCTTCATCTTCGCCTTGATCAAGGAGTGGCCGGTCTTGTAGAAGAGGGGGCGGCCGCCGAGGCGCTCCACCTCTTCCACCAGGGCCTGGGAGCACTTCACCTCGACGATGGCTGTCGTGCCGGGATGCCTGCGGAGGATCTCGCGCCAGAGCAGAATCATCTCGGGGTCGCAGTACAGGACCCTCGGTAGAGTTTGCCGGCGACCTGGAGCGCATCAGTGCCGCAGATCGCCCGCCGGGAGAGGCGTGGGTCGGCGCCGTCTCATCCCCACAAACGACCTTGCCGTAGCCGCGACCGCTTTCCATCTCGGCTTCGGTGTCCTCGTCGGCCCGGACGATGAAGCTCACTTCCGAGAGATACCCGGGCTCAGAGTTGAAGCGATCAGCGCAAGCCCCAACTATTAATAGCCCGCGCTTTTCGTCCTGCGTCCGGGATCCCGAGTCTCGGGTCCTGTGCCACATTCCTACCAGCGCACCGGGCCGACTTCAGGAAAGCCCTTCAGCGCGTCCTCCAGCGTACGCTTGATCCACTCCAGACTCTCAGCGGTCTTGGCCTTAGCCTGCAGGACGAGAACCGGCTGGGTGAGCATGGTCGTTGACACCGGCGCGTACTGCGCCTGGCTATACACCGAGCGCTGCACGCCCGGCCAGCACCTCAGGCCCTCACGTTCTTGTCTATAATCGCGGACAGGCCTCGGGTGTGCGCATGCAAATGCACCACTTGACTGCTGAGTTCTCCCAGAAGTTCATCTACCTGCTTGTCGTCGAGCCCGTGCATTTCGAGCCGTGCGAGTACCTTGAGGGTCTGATTGCAGGCTTCCGCCAGTTCGTCAAGCAGCACCGCAAGTCGACGGCCCACATACCGAGTCTTAATATCCTGGGTGGCGATTTTCACGATCATCCCTCCAGTTTCTTGCGAGCTCTCAGAATCGCGTTCCTGAACGATCGGACTTCCCTCTCCCAGTGCGCAATCAGGCCTTCGTCCGGCTGCGACCTGCTCTTTTCGGCTTTGATCTTGTCCTCATGCTCCTTGATCCTCGCCTCAAGGCTCTCGATCTTCTTCCGCAGCCGACGTTTAGCCAATGCTGCACCATCCCGTCAACATCTTATCAGTAACGACCCGTTCGAGGTCATTGCGAGGCTGGCCAGATTGGGGCAATCCCTCTTTCCAGTCGCAGGAGATTGCCGCGACCCCCTGGGAACCCCCGCAATGAAGCCCGGGACCGGGGTTGCTTCTACCGTCCTACCACCGGACGACGCCAACTTCGGGAAACTTGCGCAGGTGAGCCTCGAGTGCTCCTTTAATCCGATTCAAGGCCTCAGGCGTCCTGGCTTCGGCGCGCAGGACGAGCGCCGGCTGCGTGTTGCTGGCCCGGATCAGCCCCCACCCGTCCGGAAAGAGGACGCGGGCCCCGTCTATGTCGATGACCTCGTACCGGCGCCGGAACGCCTCAGTCACTCGGCGCACGACGTCGAACTTGACCGCATCGGGCACGTCCACCCGCACCTCGGGGGTCACCGGGTACCGGGGGATGCTGGCCTGGAGCCGCGAGAGCGGCTCCCCGG
>JANONS010000207.1:0-8997 GCA_031420915.1 Armatimonadota bacterium | reverse complement strand
CCCGATCAAGAGCCGATACCGCCGCATCAGATCCGGTCCCCCACCCTCACGTGTATGCGCACCTGCCCCTCGTCTGCCGCGACGGACTCAATGCGTACCGGCAGGGGGATGCCCCGCAGCGTAATCAGGGGATTGAGGTTGCCGACCAGCATCCGGCCGATCTCCTCGGGAATCTCTATTCCGCTCACCGTCAGCGTCTGCACGCGTATGTCGACGGTAGTGGGTGAACTGACAACCAGCCGCCCCTCCAGGCGGGCGCGCAGGTCCACTGTCCCCACACGCACGTCGCCTTCGATGGTGACCACCCCGCCGGCAAGCGTCACTACCGGTCGTCCCACACCTCTGGCGGTCGCGAGGAAGCGCGCCACGTCCTCATGACCCAGGACCACCATCCCCTCACCGTCTCCCACACGGGCGACCGCGAGAGTGCGTTCGAGCATCAGGCGGGAGAGGTCAAGTTGCACATCACGGAGGCGAACACTGAGCTGGTCGGCGATGATCTCTCCCAGAAGCGCCCGCCGGGCCTCGACCTCCACGCTGTCCAGTGTCCCTCTAATCAGGCGCCAGGGCGCGGTCCGCACGCGGACGTCGACGTCGGTGGTCCCGGGGAAGTTCTCGGCGATCGCGGCTTCCACGCGCCAGGCGACCACGATGGGCGCGATGATGACGGCGCCTATCACTAGGACGACGATGACGAGCAGCCAGGTGACTAGACGGCGACCGGCCATCCGCTAGGCCTGCGCCGCCGTCGTCTGGCGCAGGTAGGCATCGATGAATGGATCCAGATCGCCGTCGAGCACCCGGCCGGCGGCGCCCACCTCCACGCCCGTTCGATGATCCTTGACCAGTTGATACGGGTGGAGGACGTAGGAGCGGATCTGATTCCCCCACGCCGCGTCCTTGTGCTGCCCGCGAAGCGCGGACAGTTGCTCCCGCTGCCGTTCCTCCTCCACCTCGAGCAGCCTGGCCCGCAGGATCCGCAACGCGGTGAGCTTGTTGGCGTGCTGCGAGCGCTCATTCTGGCACTGCACCACCACGCCGGTGGGCAGGTGGGTGATCCGGACCGCGGTCTCCACCTTGTTCACATTCTGCCCTCCGGCTCCACCCGCGCGGAAGGTGTCGATCCTGAGATCGTCGTCCCGGAGGCTGATCTCCACCTCCTCCGGTTCGGGGATCACATCAACGAGCGCGAACGAGGTGTGCCGGCGGCTGGAGGCGTCGAAGGGTGAGATGCGCACCAGGCGGTGGACGCCGCGTTCCCCCCGGAGATAGCCGTACGCGCCGGGCCCCTGGATGATCACGGTGACGCTCTTGATCCCGGCCTCCTCGCCCGGCGAGAGATCGGCAATCTCCGTGGCGAGGTGGTGAGCCTCGGCCCAGCGCAGGTACATGCGCAGCAGCATCTCCGCCCAGTCCTGCGCCTCAGTGCCCCCCGCGCCCGCATGGACCGCCAGGACGGCGTTGGCCTGATCGTGCGGTTGGCTCAGCACGGTCGAGCGCTCGAGGCGCTCCAGATCTCGGCGAAGGGTCTCAGGATCCCCCGCCAGGTCGCGGAGCATCAGTTCGGCAGAAGCCCGCTCGGCTTCCGGCTGCTCCAGCGCCAGCTCCAGGACGGCGCTCATATCCTCCAGGCGCCGGGTCAGCCGATCGACCTCGGCGACCGTGGCCTGTAACTCGCTCAGTTCCCGCCCCAGCCGGCGGGCGTCCTCAGGGTTCTCCCACAGAGAGGACCGCTGCATTGCCTGCTCAAGTTCGGCGATGCGGCGGCGTTTGCCATCCAGGTCAAAGGTGGCCCCGGATGGCGGCGAGTTTGCGCTGGGTAGATTCAATCGTGGATTTGAGTTCGTCAAGCGTCATCGATGCGCTCCCTGCCGGTGGGATACGGCGACATCATGTCCCAGCCGTTTCCATTATAGACCATCGGAAGAGGAGAGCCGCTCGGGCCTAGATGCGCAGCGCGGGAAGGGCCGCCAGCACCAGTATTCCCGCCGCCCGCGCCAGGGCCAGTCCCAGCACGTCACCCGTCAGAACGCGGATGCCTGCGAAGATCGCCCCCGTGAACACGCTCCAGAACAGCACCTCCTGGACCGCCCCCCAGTAGACCACCAGCGCCGGCAGCGTCGAGAGGATGATGGCGAATGCAGTGCCGCGCCATGCCTGGGCTGCGGTGAAGACCGCCCCGTGGAGCCAGGCCTCCCAGGCCAGGGCGGAGAGCAGAAGCGAGGCGGTGCCGAGGAACCATCCCCCCGCGGGTGCCGGAAGCCGCAGCGTAAGCCCGAGATAGGAGGCGTACTCGATGGCCATGGTCGCGCCGAGACCCCCGACGATCCCCAATCCCAGCAGCGCGCTGAGCGGCGCACGCCGGGGCCGGAGCGCGAGCGCCCGCCACCCCCCGCCTGTCATCGCAGCCGCGAGCAGGATCGCAAACGGGATCACCCAGCGTGAGGCGAGGGGGGAGACTCTCCCGAGCCAGGGGCCCAGCAGCGCGAGGGTCCCCGGTCCCGCGAGCGTCGCGACCAGCCGGATGAAACCCGCCTCCTGCCACCACCCAGGCAGCGCGCGGAACGCGGGCGCGAGCGACAGCAGGGACACACCCGCGAGGAGGACAGTCGGGAAGAGCCAACCCCCGCGGAGGTACAGGGTCCGGACCGGCGCAGTGGCCTCCGTCACGATCACGCTCTGGACATCGAGAGGGAGCCGGCCCTGCACCCGGCCGTGGGGGTCGACGGTCATCGAGATCCCGGTGTTGGCGGCCCTGGCCACAAAGCGGCCCGTCTCCACCGCCCTCACCGGCGCATACGCCGCGTGCTGGCGGGGTCCGCCGGTGGCCGGTCCGAACCAGCCGTCATTGGTGAGCACCAGCAAGAGGTCCGAGCCCTGCTGCGCGGCCGCGCGCCCGATCTCGGGAAAGGCGGACTCGTAGCAGATGGCGATGCCGACCGTTCCCACAGGCGTGGCAATCGGCTCACCACGCGTTCCGGGAGTAACCGACGGTTCGGCGAACGGCACCAACCGCCGCTTCGTATAGACGCCGAGCACGTCCCGCCCGTGCAGGACGATCACGCTGTTGTGAAGCCCCTCTCCCACTTCCAGGCTGCTGGCGACCACGACCCTGCCGGGGGCCCACTCGCCGACCTGGGAGGCGAGGCCCTCCGGTCCCAGCAGGTTGACCGGCATGGCGGTCTCGGGGAAGACGATGAGGTCCGCCCCCGCATCTTGCGCGCGGGCCGTCAGGGTCCGCATCGTCGTGATCTGCGCCTCCCACGTCGCCGGGGTCCCCTTCTGCAAGGGCGGGACATTGGGCTGGAGCACCGCCACCCGGATGGTGCGATGAAGCGGCGTCTGCACCCGCCAGATGCCGAAGGCAAGCGCACCGGCCAGGAGTACGCCCGCTGTACCGATGAGCGCCATGCGCCGCGGACGGATGAGCAACGCGAACAGGAAGGCATTGCCCAGCGCCACGACCAGCGAAACCAGATGAACGCCACCGACGCTCGCGATCTGGAGGATGGGGAGTGCGCGGTGCTGTGACAGACCGAGCGGGAGCCAGGGGATCCCGAGCGGACCGGCAGAACGAGCGACCTCGACGGCCGCCCAGACGAGGGGAATGAGCGCGAGTTCCCAGAGGGGGTGGCGAAGGACGAGCCACCGCAACAGGGCGGCGAATCCCGCCACATAGAGGGCCAGGAGCGCGGTCAGCACCGCCCAGGTGGGGAGGCCGAAGAGGATGGCCCATGAAAGGGCCACCCCGAACCACACCGCCCCCGTCAGATATCCGAGGCCGAAAGCCGCCCCGATCGAGACGCCGCGAAGCGACCAGAGGAGCGGCACCAGCGCCACCCAGGCGATCCAGCCGATGTCGAGCGGTGGAAAGGCGGCCGCGAGCAGCAGGCCCGAGGCCCCGGCGCCGAGGACGCGCCAGAGACCCAGCGCTATGCCTCCTTGCCGTGACACTTCTTGAATTTCTTGCCGCTCCCGCACCAGCAGGGATCGTTGCGGCCGAGTTTCTGCTGCTCCCGCGCTGCCGGCGAGGCCTGAGGGGTCCCGCCGCCGCCACCGCGACCGCCGAGAGCCACGGGCTGGCGCACACGCGGCGCCGGGACCGGCGTTTCCGGTCCGACCTGCACGCGGAAGAGGAACCCGACGGCTTCCTCCTGGATGTCGTGCAGCATCAGCTGGAAGAAGTCGTACCCCTCGCGCTGGTATTCGATCAGCGGGCTGGCCTGGGCGTACGCGCGGAGCCCGATCCCCTCGCGCAGCGCCTCCATATTCTGCAGGTGGTCGATCCATTTCCGATCGAGCACCTGCAGGAGCACCAGCCGCTCGATCTCACTAAACGCTGCTCCGATCTCCCGTTCCTTCGCTTCATAGGCCTCGAGCCCCCGGGCGATGAGGTGCTCGCTGATCTCCTCGGGGGTTCCCCGGAGGTCCTCCTCCCGGACGTCGGCCAGTTGCGGGATGAGCCGGCTGGCGGCCTCGCGCAGCCCCGCGAGGTCCCATTCGTCCCGGGGGAGCCCCTGGGGGCAATACAGACCGACCGCCTCTGTGAGCAGACGCTCGATCATGTCCACGACGTTCTCGCGCAGTTGCTCCCCGGTGAGCACCTTCCGCCGCTCCTCATAGATCACCCGGCGCTGCACGTTCATCACGTCGTCGTACTCGAGGACGTGCTTGCGGATATCGAAGTGGTACTGCTCGACCTTCTTCTGCGCCCCCTCGATCTGCCGGGAGACGAGCGAGGCCTCGATGGGGGTGTCCTCGTCGATGCGCAGCCGGTCCATCCAGGTGGCCACCCGCTCACCGCCGAAGATGCGCATCAGCTCATCGTCCAGCCCGACGTAGAAGCGGCTGCTCCCCGGATCCCCCTGCCGGCCGCTGCGCCCGCGCAGCTGGTTGTCGATCCGCCGCGCCTCGTGCCGCTCCGTGCCGATGACGTGCACCCCGCCCAGCGCCCGCACCTTCTCCGCCTCGACCGGATCGGGCGGGTTCCCGCCAAGGATGATGTCCACGCCCCGCCCGGCCATGTTGGTGGCGATCGTCACCGCTCCCGACCGCCCCGCCTGCGCGATGATCTCCGCCTCGCGTTCATGCTGTTTCGCGTTCAGGACCTCATGGGTAATCCCGCGCCGGCGGAGCATCTCGGAGAGCTGTTCGTTCTTCTCGATGGAGCGGGTCCCCACGAGCAGAGGGCGCCCCTGCTTGTGCCACTCCTCGATCTCCGCCACCACCGACTTCCACTTGGCGCGCTCCGACTTATAGATCACGTCGGTATGATCCTCGCGGATCATCGGTCGGTGGGTGGGGACAACGACGACCGGCACATTGTAGATCTTCTGCAGCTCCTCCTCCTCCGTCTTCGCCGTCCCGGTCATCCCCGCCAGCTTCCCGTACATGCGGAAGTAGTTTTGGAAGGTGATCGTGGCCAGCGTCTGGCTCTCCCGCTCCACCTTCACCCCCTCATTGGCCTCGATCGCCTGGTGCAACCCGTCGGAGTAACGGCGGCCGAACATCAGGCGCCCGGTGAATTCATCGACGATGATCACCTGGCCGTCTTTCACGACGTAGTCCACGTCCTTCCGGTAGCAGGCGTGGGCGCGCAGCGCCTGGTTGATGTGATGCATCAGGTCGACGTGCTCGGGGTCGGAGAGGTTGTCGATGTTGAGCATCCGCTCCACGCGGGTGATGCCCTCCTCCGTCAGCGTGGCGTTCTTGATCTTCTCCTCGAGCGTGTACTCCTCCCCGGCGGTGAGCCTGCGCGCGATCTGGGCGAACTGCTTGTAGCGGTCCGTGGGCGCGTCCACCATCCCGGAGATGATCATCGGGGTGCGCGCCTCGTCGATCAGGATGAAGTCCACCTCGTCCACGATCGCGTAGTAGAGGTCACGGAGCACCATGTCCTCCACCCGCAGGACCATGTTGTCGCGCAGGTAGTCGAAGCCGAACTCGTTGTTGGTGCCATAGGTGATGTCGGCTCTGTAGGCCTCCCGGCGGCTCACCGGGCGGAAGTGGTTCAGGCGGTCGTCGTGATGGGGATGGGGATCGGTGTAGGTCGGGTCATAGATGCCGGAAACCTCGTGCCCGATCGCGGCCACGGTCAGCCCCAGCGCATGGTAGATGGGCCCCATCCACCCGGCGTCCCTGCGGCTCAGGTAGTCGTTGACCGTGACCAGGTGGACGCCGCGGCCCGCGAGCGCGTTCAGATAGATCGGCAGGGTGGCGACGAGCGTCTTCCCTTCGCCCGTCTTCATCTCCGCGACCTTGCCCCGGTGCAGCACCGCCCCGCCGATCAGCTGGACGTCGAAGGGGCGTTGGCCGATGGTGCGCCTGCTCGCCTCCCGCACCACCGCGAACGCTTCGGGGAGGAGCTCATCGAGGACTTCCGCCGCGGCGGCCTTTCGCCCCTCCTCCGCGACATCCGCCAGGTGCGCGGCGATCCGCGCGCGAAACTCCTCCGTCCGCCCCCGCAGCGCCTCGTCGGAGAGGCGCTTCACGTCGGGCTCCAGGCGGTTGATCTCTTTGACGACCGGCTCCAGGTGACGGATCTCCCGCTCGCTCACATCACCAAGCAGCCGTCCCAAAAAGCCCATCGGGTCTCCCTCTCACCTGCCCGCCGGCCCGATCAGTCGGATCCGCGCCAGCAGGCGTATTATATCCGACCGAAGGACCGGGGACCGCCCCCGAGCCGTCGACACTGACCCTCGGTTGCGGTGGCGATAACGTTGGTCGCCTAACGACTTGGCCGTTCAGCCGCGGCGGGAAGCGCCCTCGGCTGCTGCGGCGAGTTAAATGGTCTCACGGTCACTCTGGCCCGGCGTCCGCCAGCACCGTTTCAGCTATCAACCGAGCAAGTTCTTGAGGAGTCAACCGGTCGGCCTCAACAACCAAGCTCGAAGCGTTGAGAAACGGGAGTGCGCTCACAAACTGCGTATGGTGGCGCTGAAGAACCTGCGGATCTCGGGTCCCGACCCTGGTCGGGTCGGGGTCGCCCTGGGCCCGACGCAATGCTTCCCCGTACGAAACGTCGAGCGTGACGACTCTCTCGCGCACGCTCGACGCTAGGTGGTCACGCAATCCCTTGCATTCTTCCTCGCTGAAGAAGCCACCCTCAACAACCACTACCTCCAGCCCGCTAGCGAAGAAAGCGTCGGCGAGAGCGGCGGCGCCACGCCGAGCAGTCTGCCACGTATTCGCTTCACCGAAGCCGTCAGCTTGGCGCGCCATGCAGTAGACCAAGTCCAGGTCGATGACAGCCGACGCCCGTCCGGACTGTCGCAAGTGATCGGCCAGAGCGAGCGCGACGGTGCTCTTGCCGCCACCGACCGGCCCAGTCAGAAGCACAAGCAGCCGCTCAGCCAAAGGTCCCCGATCCATCTAACGGTTTGCGGCTGAGCGGCAGCCCGGTGCCTGCGTTCGCGACTTATGAACCGTGTACCAGGGCGCCCGCTCCAGCCGCGGGTGGGGCGGCACACGCGCCTCACACCCTGCGCCGCCAATAGCCGGGCCTCCGATGGAGGTGCATCACCGCCACTATCAAGATCTGTTCGGTTTCCAATCCGTATAGCACGGCGTAGGGGAAGCGGTTCACCAGCATGCGCCGAAGGCTTCTCGCGAACCGGCCACCGCTTTCCGGATGGGCAACGATGCGCCCGATCGTGTACCGAACTTCTGCGATGAACTCACGGCCCAGCCCTTCGGCGTGCTGTTCGTAGAACCTAGCAGCGGCAATGAATTCTTCCTCGGCCTCCGGGTGGAAGACGACGCCTCTCACCGAAGCGCTGTGCGGGCCTTCCGAAAGACCGCTGCTGCCTGGCTAGCCTTCACCTTTCCGGTTCGAAGTTCTGCGACCCGTCGCCGGGCTTCCTTCGCCCACAGAGCGGCACTTTCAGGCTCGCGCTCCCGATCAAGGCTGGCGATGAGGCGCTCGGCCAGTCGCGCACGCTGGCGAGGAGAGAGTTTCAAGGCCTCAGACTCAAGCTTGTAGGCTAGGCTAGCCATGGCTCGACGGTACCACATGCCACCGATGCCTGGCTACCGGCAGGCCGCCTAACGGCCTCCGCGCTGAGCCGCGCGCCGCCGCAACACGATAGCACGCGGCAGCGGGCGCGACGGCTCCAGCGCGCTGTTAGGGTTCGAAGCGGTACGGTCCGGGGACATGGGTAACAAAACAGCCTGCCTGCCCCCATCAGACGCCATACTTCGGGTCGTGCAAGCTCGGAAGGATGGACGAGCGGCGCCTGAAGATCGAGGATCACAAGGGCCGGTGGGTTCGTAAGAAAGTGTTACCTATCTCCCCGACCGCTCACGGGTTGGGAACCTCCAGGTCGCGACAAATCTTCCTGGCCAAGTCTTCGTTGATCTCGCGATGACGGGGGAGCGTCGAGCTCTTGCGGGCCTTCCGGTTGACGTACACGGTATGCTTCGCACCCTCCCGAAGGAGCTCACACCCATGCTTCTCGATGTGCCGGATGAGTTCCCGCCGCTTCATGCGGTCGGGAGGGACTCCTTGATAACCTGGCGACCTTTGAGGCTCTCCTCTGTCAAGGTCCGATTCGCCTCCAGGACAAGCTCTACTGCCTCATTCAGGTTCTCTCTAGCCTCCTCAAGCGTCGAACCCTGCGTGTTCGTCCCCGGCAGCTCCTCGACAAAGGCGATGTAGCCCTCCGGAACCTTGATGTAGACAGCCGTGAACTTCATCGTGTCAGCACCTCTCAGGTATTCTACGCGAAGAGGACTCGTGAAGCCAGATATGCTAACGGCCTGTGCTTAGACGGTCCTTGACAGCATGTCAAAACCGACATATATTCCCTTTGGCTATGGGGTCGCCGGATAAGCCTCTGGTTTGGCTCCGCGGTGAGATTAAGACACCGGCCTTCTCCCCGAAGGCCCGCGTGGAGACCGGCCTCCTGCTGCGAAGGCTGCAAATGGATGAGACGCTAAGTATGCCGCACTCCCGCCCCATGCCAATCATCGGACTCAAGGTGCCACGAGCTGCGCGTG
>JANONS010000206.1:0-2834 GCA_031420915.1 Armatimonadota bacterium | reverse complement strand
CCACGGACGATGGAGACCGTCATGGTATCGAACTGGAAAACCCACCGCCATCTCCTCGTCGCCTACCTGCGGCCCCAGTGGCGTGGGGTCATCATCCTCAGCCTCCTGCTGCTCGGCACTATTGCGCTGCAGCTTGTGGCGCCGCAGGTCGTGCGGCACTTCATCGACCGCGTCCAGTCGCCCTCACCCGGGCCGCTGGCCAATATCGCGCTGCTCTTCCTCGCCGCGGCCCTGGCCGCTCAGGTGACGGGCGCCCTTTCGGTTTACGCCAGCGAGCGGGTCGGCTGGACCGCTACGAACGCGCTACGGGGGGACCTGGCGCTGCACGTCCTCCGGCTGGACATGGGGTTTCACACCGCCCGCTCACCCGGAGAACTCGTGGAGCGCGTCGACGGCGATGTGACGCAGCTCTCCGCCTTCCTCTCTCAGCTGGTCATCCGCATCATCGGCAACGTCCTGCTGCTGGCCGGCATCGTGGTCCTGCTCTACCGGGAAGACTGGCGGGTCGGCCTCGCCTACGCCCTCTTCACGATCGTCGCGCTCGCCGCGCTACGGCGCCTCTTGGGTGTCGCCGTCCCTCACTGGAAGGAGGCGCGGCAGGCGGGAGCGGTGCTGTTGGGCTTCCTGGAGGAGCGGCTGGCGGGCACCGAAGACATCCGCTCCAGCGGCGCGGTCCCCTACGTCCTGCGGCGGCTCACACAGATCATGCGCCACCAGCTGAAGACGACCCGTCGGGCCTGGTTTCTCGGCAGCCTGATGTGGGCGACGACGGTGGGCCTGGTCGCGCTCGGGAATGCGCTCGCCTTCGGATTCGGCGCCTACCTGCTGCGCACGGGCGCGATCACCATCGGGACCATCTACCTGTTCTTTCACTACACGGAGATGCTGCGCCGCCCCCTGGAACTGATCACCCGGCAGATGCAGGAACTCCAGCGGGCGACCGCCAGCGTGTCCCGCGTCGGCGACCTCTTCGCCCTCCGCCCGACGGAGGAGCGCCACGCGGCCGGCCTCCCGCCCGGGGCCCTGCGGCTGGAGTTCCGCAAGGTGGGGTTTGGCTACGAGCCGGATGAACCCGCGCTCACCGACCTCTCCTTCTCGCTGGAGCCGGGACGCATTCTCGGCCTGCTGGGGCGGACCGGCAGCGGCAAGACGACGGTCGGCCGGCTGATCTCCCGTCTCTACGATCCGGCAGGGGGGACGATCCGCCTGGACGGCACTGATGTCCGCGACCTCCCCCTGGCGGAGCTCCGCGCGCGCGTGGGCGTCGTCACACAGGACGTCCAGTTGTTCCACGCCCCGGTGCGGGACAACCTGACCTTCTTTGACCGGGGCGTCCCCGACGCGCGCATCCTGGCCGTTCTGGACGACCTCGGGCTGCGGGACTGGCTCTCCCGCCTGCCGATGGGCCTGGATTCCATGCTCGACCCCAGGGCCACCCTCTCTGCGGGCGAGGCGGAGCTGCTTGCATTCGCTCGCGTCTTCTTCAAGGACCCCGGACTGGTCATCCTCGACGAACCCTCGTCGCGCCTCGATCCGGTCACGGAGCGGCTCATCGAAGATGCAGTGGCGAGGCTCCTGCGGGACCGGACCGCCATCATCATCGCCCACCGCCTGGCCACGGTGCAGCGGGCTGACGAGATCCTCATCCTCGAGGCCGGACAGATTCTGGAGCACGGCCCGCGCGCCGCGCTCGCCGCCGACCTGGGCTCCCGTTTCGCGCACCTGCTGCGGACCGGACTGGAGGAGGTGCTGGCGTGACCGCCTGGCGCGCCCTGTGGCGCCTCATCGCCTACAACCGCGGGGGCTACGGCCTGAACCTTTTCCTCTGGGGACTGGTCTGGACGCTGCCGCTGCTCACAGGACTCCTCACGCGCGCTGTCTTTGACCGGCTGGCCGCCCCGACCGCACCCGCAATCTGGTGGCTCCTGGCGCTCCTCGTGGGCACGGCGGCATCGCGGATCACCGTTCACATGGTCGGGGTGATCGCCTGGGCGAACTACTGGTTCACAGTGGTCGGGATGCTGCGGCGGAACCTGCTAGAGCGGGTGCTGCACCGGCCCGGGGCGCAGGCCCTCCCCCATTCCCCCAGCGAAGCGCTCAGCCGCTTCCGCGACGACGTCGATGAACTGGGCCATCTGGTCGAACACACCGTCGATGGCGTGGGGGTCGTCGCGGGTGGGCTGGTCGGCGTCGGCATCATGTTCGCCATCGACCCGCTCATCACGGCCGTAGCGCTGATTCCCCTCCTCTCCATCGTGGGGGTCGTGGCGGCGCTGCGGCGGCGGATTTCCGAGTACCGGCGCGTGGCCCGGGAGACGACGGGATTGGTGACAGACTTTCTGGGAGAGCTGCTTGGAGCCGTGCAGGCGGTCAAAGTGGCCCCTGCGGAGGATCGGGCGATCGCGTACCTCGCGACGCTGAACACCTCACGGCGCGACGCCGCCCTGCGGGACACGCTCTTCACCGAACTGCTCGGGACCGTCTCCCGCAGCACGGTCAACCTCGGCACGGGACTGATCCTGCTCATGGCGGGACGATCCATGCGGGCCGGCGCCTTCACGGTCGGGGACTTCGCGCTCTTCATCTTCTACCTGGGCCTGGCGACGGAGGCGATGAGTTACGTCGGGATCTTCATGGCCAGGCTCCGGCATGCCGGCGTCGCGCTGCAGCGGCTCCTGGAGTTGCTCCAGGGAGACCCGCCTGAGTTGCTCATGCGCCCGGTCGCCCTCCACCTGACGGGACCGCTGCCGGATCTGCCGATACCTATCGGCTCCAGAGACGGGGATCCTTTGAACGTTTTGGAGGTACGCGACCTGACCTATCGCGATCCCGCG
>JANONS010000205.1:0-6109 GCA_031420915.1 Armatimonadota bacterium | reverse complement strand
GGATAGCGCCCGCCGGCCAGGACGATGCCCACGGCGGCCGCATCCATCCACTGCAGAGGGATCTCCTCGACGTCCCCGTGGACCGTAGACAGCAGCATCTCCACGGGGTCGCTCATGAGCAGGGGCAGGATGACCTGCGCCTCGGGGTCTCCGAAGCGGCAGTTGAACTCCAGGACACGGGGACCGTCATCCGTCAGCATCATCCCCGCGAAGAGAACGCCGCGAAAGGGCGCGCCCCGGCGGGCCAGCTCGTCCACCGCGCGCCGCATGATCCCTGTGATCTCCGCCGCGGCCTCCTCGTCGAGCCACACGGGCGCGACCGCGCCCATCCCTCCTGTGTTGGGACCACGATCGCCGTCAAGAAGGCGCTTGTGGTCGCGCGCGAACGGCAGCAGGCGCACCGCGTTCCCGTCCGTCAGGGCGAAGGCGCTCACCTCGCGTCCCTTCAGGACCTCCTCGATCACCACGCGACGCCCCGCCGGTCCGAAGGCTCCCTCCACCATGGAGCGGGTGATGGCCGCGATCGCCTCATCCGTGTCCTGGCAAACGGCCACGCCTTTACCTCCGGCGAGCCCGTCCACCTTGACGACCAGGGGCCGCCTCGCGGCCTCCGCGTAGGAGATGGCCCGGTCGGCTTCGTGGAAGGCCGCCCACGGCGCGGTGGGGATCCCCGCGGCCTCCATCACCTGCTTGGCGTAGATCTTGCTCGTCTCAATCCTGGCGGCCGCCTGTGTGGGCCCCACGATCGCCAGCCCTCTGGCGGCAAACGCATCGACGATGCCGGCCGCGAGCGGCGCTTCCGGGCCGACCACGGTGAGGTCGACCCCGAGAGACACCGCGGCCTCAACGAGACCTGAAACGTCCGAGGGATCGATGGGTATGGAGGCGCCGAGCGATCGGGTCCCCGCATTGCCTGGGGCGAAGGAGAGGGCGAGACGGCGCGGGGATCGGGCAAGGGCCCATCCCAGCGCGTGCTCCCGGCCTCCGGCCCCGATTACCAGGATTCGCATCCCCAACCTGCTGAAACGTTCGTGTTTATGAAGAATCAGATGCTAGATCGGCTTCGGCTGCTTCAATAATCGCACGTACCTCGCACGATGACAAGAGGGAATCCTCGAAAGTTCGGAATAATCGGAGGAATTTTTCATCCGGTGCAGAGGTATTGGAGGGCGTCGTAGAAATCGATTTGAGCCTTAGCCCGTCAAGCCCCCCGTTCCGAGAGATTACTCGCGTCAACTGCAGGATCGGCAAGTTTGGCTAACTCGCTCTGGTCGGTGAAGGTCAGCGACTCGGAGTTAACACAGTACCGCAAGCCGCTAGGAGGAGGACCATCATCGAAGACGTGCCCCAGATGCGCTTCGCAACGGGCGCAGAGAATCTCTGTGCGCACCATGCCGGAGGTGCGATCATCGTGTGTAATCACATTCTCGGCGGCGACTGGCATGAAGAAGCTGGGCCATCCCGTACCTGAGTTGAACTTGGCGTCCGACGCAAAGAGTGGCAAGCCGCAGCAAATGCAACTGTAGACACCCGATCGCTTGTTATCTAGCAACGTCCCACAGAAGGGGGGTTCGGTGCCCTTGCCGCGCGCGATCTGGAACTGTGTAGAGGTGAGCTGTGCACGCCACTCCGCGTCAGTCTTCACTACCCGCGGTATCTCGATAGGCCCGACCAACTGGCCGGCCCGATTGAAGACTTTAGCCCTCATCTCCCGCTCCTGTTGCCGACCACAGTAAGCAGATATGCGACGTCGCGCCGCCTAACTCCTATTAGGCTGGTCGGCCTAACGTGGGCATCAACCGCCCCCGAGCACCGCGCAGCGGGTCGGCTGCATGGCGTGTTGGGTGGCGTCAATGGAGCAGTGGGTGGTGATTACAACGCCCGCATGCGATTGTTCTTCGCGTTGTGCTCGACTTCGGCCAGCCCGAGCGCCTCCAGAAGGGGCGGCACGTACATCCCGAACCGACCCCGCAGACCTTTCTTCAACCCGTACCAACCGCCGACAGGGTTGTTCGGCGCGCGGCCCCACGCTTCCACGGTCCCTTCGGCGGCGGGCTTCTGCTCATCCGCGCTACCGAGCGGCATCCAATCGCCATGCGCCTTGAGCATCTTGTGTAGGTCTTCGATGCAGCGAAGATGGTAGCGGAGTTCGGTCTTCCCAACCAGGCACACCAGGGTGGGCGGATCCGCCTTCTCGTCGCGATACATCTGGAACTCTGACGACCCGCTCGGGGTTTTCAGCAGCCACGGTTTCTCTCGCGTGCCCAAGCCCTTGACCTTAGCCTTTGCCATTTTCCCTCTCCCTATGAATGTTGATGGTGTTCATTGTATCTTGCTTGGTTAATTTCTGGTCCTGCACACGCCACCCAACGGTCGCGCTCAGCGGCCGGCGCAGCCGGTCCGCTGAAGCGGCGGGTTATGCGCCCCCACTCGACGTGGGACCGTACGCCTCATGCCAGCTCGGTCATCTCCGCCTCCGCCTGCTCCAGCCAGAATCGCATGTCCATCTCGCGATACATCGAGACGGCGGTGGTGAGGTGCTCCTGCGCCTCCTGCCGCTTGCCCGTCCGCCGGTAGAGCCGGCCGAGGCCGAGGTGGCAGTGGGCGACGAGGGGGCGCATCTCGAGTTCGTTGGCGAGCGCGATGGCATGCTGGTAGGCGGTTATGGCGGGCTCGACTTCCAGAAGAGTAAGCCGCCCGGCGATCTCGCCACGGAGCCGGAGTGCGTATGCCTCGTGTCCGCGCTCCGTGAGGCCACGGGCAAATGTTAGAGCGCGCTCGGCAAGTTGGCGCGCGTCGTCCAAGCGGTCAGCCAGCAGATACGCCTCGCCAAGATGCGTGACCCAGAGCGAAGAGTACGCTCTCTGTTGCGTGGAGGTGCTCTGCTCCACGGCGTGCTCCAGCAGCGGGAACGACTCGGCGCTTCGCCCAGCAAGCGCGTAGGCGTAGCCCAGCGCTGCAGCGGCCCACGGGAGCACGAGTTGGATGTCACTGACCTGACAGACGTCCAGGCTCTTTTCGAGGGCGGGAATAGCCTGCCCGAGATTCCCTCTACGGAGGCGGAGCAGGCCGAGACCGAAATAGGCGTGGCTCAGGGTGAACGGTTGATCGACGCTCTCGGCGATCTGGACCGCCTCTTCCGCGCGTGCCAGGCCCTCAGCGAATTCCCCCAGTTCGGCAAGGCTCCAGGCAAGATAAGCACGGGCGAAGACGGAGGGAAGGCCGGGCTCGCCGAAGCGCTCGTGGAGCCACGGGCCAGTGAGAGCGTCCACGTTCCTCCTGTGGTAAGAGACCGCCTGCCGATAGTCGCCCCGGGCAATGTAGGGAAGACCGAGGAAGAAGGTCGCCATCACCTCGAGGGCAACATCGCTGCTGGCGAGAGCGATGGCGAGGGCGCGCTGGCCTGTCTCGATGGCGCGGTCCGGGTCCCCGGTGTTTCCGAAGTATGGGCTCAGATAGGCGGAGACCCAGCCCAGTCGCCGGCGGTCGTCCAGGGATTGGGCGAGCGTTTCAGCGACGCGGAGGCTCTCGAACATCGCGCCGAACTCGCCGAGCGCAATAAGCGCATTGCGCGTGTCCAGCCGCAGGTCGATGGCCTGCTCGCGCCTCTCTTGATCGTCCGGAAAATGTCCCAAGGCGACCAGCGCCTGCTCGAAGTACCCGATGGCGTCTCGATGGGCGGAGCGCACAAACGCCTTGGCCCCCGCCTGCCGGCAATACAGTAGGGCCTTCTCCCACTGCTCGGCGCGGATGGCATGATGAACGAGGCGCTCGATGTGTTCGCTGAGCCGGTCGGCGTAGAGCTCTCCGATGGCCTCGACGATTCGACCGTGCAGCTCGCGGCGCCGCTGCTGGAGGAGGCTGCCGTAGGTCACCTCGTGGGTCAGCGCGTGTTTGAACGTGTACTCGAGGTCCGGAAAGAGCCGGGTCTCGTAGAGGAACTCCGCGGCCTGGAGGTGGGTGAGCTCGGCGCGCACCTCGTGCTCCGGCGCGTCGGCAATGGCCAGGAGCAGCGGCATGGGCACGTCCTTGCCGATGACCGCGGCCGCCTGGAGAAGTCGCTTGGCCTCGGGCACCAGACGGTCGATGCGCGCGGCCAGGATGGCCTGAACGGTGGCGGGGATTGTCAGATATTCGACGGGCCGGGTGAGCCGGTAGGCGCCGCGCTCGCCGACCAGGGCCGCCGTCTCCACCAGGGCCCGCACACTCTCCTCGAGGAAGAGGGGATTCGCTTCCGTCCGCTCGACCAGGAGCTGCTTGAGCGGGCCGAGTGCCGCGTCAGGGCCGAGGAGCGCATCGAGCAGCTCGTCAGCGCTCTCGGGCGGCAGGGGATCGATCCGGAGCTGGCGGTAGTAGGTCTTGCCGCCCCAGGCGTGCTGGTACTCGGGGCGGTAATTGACGAGGAGCAAGAGGCGCGCCGCGGGCAGGCTGTCGATGAGGCTATCGAGCAAGGTCTGGGTCTCGCCGTCGATCCAGTGCAGGTCCTCGAAGACCACCACCAGAGGCTGGGCCTCGCTCTCGCGCAGCAGCAGGCGCTTGACCGCGTCGAGCGTCTGCTGGCGCCGCTGACGAGGATCGAGGGCTTGCCAGGGCGCCTCGTCCACCGGCACGTCGAGGAGCGCCAGGAAGGCGGGCACGACGGGCCCGAGCGCCGGGGCGAGCGTCAAGACCTTCCCCGTGACCTTCTCCCGGATCTTCCGCGGGTCGTCGCGGCTCTCGATCTCGAAGTAGCCTCGGAGCAGCTCGATCACGGGAAGATAGGCGGTGGCCTTGCTGTAGGAGACCGAGGCGGCCTCCAGGATCAGCCAGCCGTGCACGCGATGGGAGTGGGTGAGCTCCCAGAAGAGACGCGACTTGCCCACGCCCGGCTCCCCGACCACGGCGACCACCTGGCCGTGTCCGAGACTCGCCCGGTCGAGGGCGTCTCGGAGTTGCTCCAGCTCCGCGTTCCGGCCGACGAAGCGCGTGAGCCCCCGCCGCGCCGCGGCCTCGAAGCGGGTGCGGGCGGCGCCGGCCCCCACCAGCTCGAACACCTCGACCGGCTCGCCGAGCCCTTTGATCGGCACCGGACCAAGCGGGGTGACCTGGACGAAGCCCTCGGCCAGGTGCAGCGTCTCGGCGGTGAGCCGGATGCTGCCGGGCGCCGCGAGTTGCTCCATGCGGGCCGCCAGGTGCGTGGTCTGGCCCACGGCGGTGTAGTCCATGCGGAGATCGCTTCCGATCGAGCGCACCACGACGTCTCCGGAGTTGAGTCCGACGCGGATCTGCACCTCCACGCCCTGCGCGCGGCGAAGCTCATCCGAGTAGCGCCGCACGACGTCCTGCATCCTGAGAGCGGCATAGCACGCCCGCACGGCGTGCTCTTCATGGGCGAGCGGCGCGCCGAAGAGCGCCATGATGCCGTCGCCCATCACCTGATTCACGGTGCCCTCGTAGTGATGGACGGCGTCCATCATCCGCTCCAGGACGGGATCGAGAATCTTGCGCGCCTCTTCGGGATCGCGGTCGGCGAGCAGCTCCATGGAGCCCTTCAGGTCGGCGAAGAGGACCGTGACCTGCTTGCGTTCCCCTTCGAGAGCGGCTCTGGACGTGATGATGCGCTCGGCGAGATGCTTCGGGGTGTAGCTCTCGGGGGAGGTGAAGCGCCGGGCCGTGGGCGCTTGCCCCGCCAACCCAGTCGAGTGGGCGCACTCAGGACAGAACTTGGCCGCTGGGGAGAGCTGACGGCCGCAGTTCACACACGTCCGCGCCAGGGGCGCCGCACACTCCTCGCAGAACTTCGCGCCGCCCTCGTTCTCGCGCTGGCACCGCGGACATTTCATTGTGAATCCCGCCCTGACTCCGCCTTCAGGTTCCGCCTAGCTCAGCGGGGCTAGGCTGGCGCGGAGGACAATCTTCAGTGCGCATAACGGCTGGGCGCTCAGCCGCACGCGGCGGGTGAAGGATGAGTCAGTGGCTGAAGCGACACGGTTGCGACACAATGCGGCCAGTTGGCAAGCGGCGCAGCGCCGTGTCGGCTGCAGCGCCGTGTTAGGCGGCGCACTCGATCAGTTGATTCGATTCCGCTATGCAGAGCACTAGACATCAGGCGATGACCCCAAGCTGCCGC
>JANONS010000204.1:0-10641 GCA_031420915.1 Armatimonadota bacterium | reverse complement strand
ACGCTGAGACGCGAAAGCTGGGGGAGCAAACGGGATTAGATACCCCGGTAGTCCCAGCTGTAAACGATGCTCACTAGGTGTTGGGGGGTTACTCCCTCAGTGCCGCAGCTAACGCATTAAGTGAGCCGCCTGGGGACTACGGCCGCAAGGCTAAAACTCAAAGGAATTGACGGGGGCCCGCACAAGCGGTGGAGCATGTGGTTTAATTCGATGCTAAGCGAAGAACCTTACCAGGCCTTGACATGCCGGAAGTACTGACCTGAAAGGGAAGGGACCCGTAAAATCGGGGGCCGGCACAGGTGGTGCATGGCTGTCGTCAGCTCGTGCCGTGAGGTGTTGGGTTAAGTCCCGCAACGAGCGCAACCCCTGTCCTTAGTTGCCAGCGGGTGATGCCGGGCACTCTAGGGAGACTGCCGGCGACGAGCCGGAGGAAGGTGGGGATGACGTTAAGTCAGCATGCCCCTTATGGCCTGGGCTACACACATGCTACAATGGCCGGGACAACGGGCTGCGAGGCCGCGAGGTCAAGCCAATCCCTAAAACCCGGTCCCAGTTCGGATCGCAGGCTGCAACTCGCCTGCGTGAAGCCGGAATCGCTAGTAACCGTCGATCAGCACCGCGACGGTGAATACGTTCTCGGGCCTTGTACACACCGCCCGTCACGTCATGGGAGTCGGTTTCACCCGAAGCCGGTGGCCTAACCCGCAAGGGAGGGAGCCGTCCAAGGTGAGGTCGGCGACTGGGACGAAGTCGTAACGATACGTTGCGACCCTCACTGGCGACAGTGGGTGCGAAACTCGGCTGTATGCTGGAAACCCCGCAAGCATCCCGCGCTACCGTCTTCCACAGCCACGTGCCTCGAGACGGTGACAATGCGACGGGTGACGCGGACAATCAGCAGGGAAGTCGCTCACCGGGTTCACGCGCGGTGGGTTGACCCCTCAGAGACTACACGCCGACATCCCGGGCTCCGGGATGAAGATATAGTCCGCGCCTCATGGCGACTTGGGGACTCACGCGAACAAGGTAGCCGTACGGGAACGTGCGGCTGGATCACCTCCTTTCTAAGGAGAACTACCCGGTGCGGCGGAGATCGGTACCATCACATCGGGCGCGGTTCCTTGCCACTATGGAGTTTTCAAGGCACGAGCCCGCTCGATCCGGGAGCGGGCTCGTCGCATGTCATGCTCGTCCGGTCCGCCCTGCAAATCATCCTCCGTCCACTCGATAACAAGATGATGGCCGGATCGAGTGATCTTCAGCCCACCCGCGACATCGCTCGCCGCGCTGTCTTGCCGCAGAGAATCTATATCGAGGCCCAGAAAGCGAACAGCCAGGAAACTCGCGCATACTTGCTTGGTGCAATCCGGGACGGCACCTTTAACGAGCTTCACCGTACGCTCAGGATTTCCCAATCGGACATAGGGTGGCTTCAGGTGCTTCAGCTTCTGTTTCTGAAGCTCGGCAAGCGAAGCTGGATCTACCGCGAGGGAAATCGCAACGTTTGGGTCGTCGAGACGACTTGGCGCGCAGAGGAGTCAGCCGGATTGGAAACCTGCCGCGAGAGAGTTGCCTTCGTGCGTGGATACTTTGACGCCGAGGGTGGGGTGCCCCGGCGGCCGGAGGACCGCTTCTACATTCAAATGACGCAGAAGGACCGGCCGGACCTCGAACAGACTCGGCAGTTCCTCCAGGAGATCGGCATTCACTGTGGCAAGGTCCACAACCCGAGCGTTCGGGTGGATCCGGAATACTGGAGGTTCTATGTGCGGGCGCGTTCGCATGAGGACTTCATCCGCCACGTGTGGTCCTGGCATCCGAGGAAGCGTTCTCTACTCGAGACGAGACTCGAGACGGGGATCAAGGTAAGAGAGGCACGGCCGGGAGACATGGCCGCAGGGTAACAAGGTAGCCGTACGGGAACGTGCGGCTGGATCACCTCCTTTCTAGGGAGACACAACCCGCTACGGCGAAGATCGGTGCCGCCAAGACGGGCGCGGTTCCTTGTCACTCTGGAGTTTTCAAAATTGGGCCGCTCGTACGAGCGGGTCTCTTTCTTGTCTCGTGCCATGCCCGCAGTTCATTCGTTGCGACCGGTCCGTGCATCCTCGGCGTGCAGGCCAATCCAGAGGTCAGAGAAGGAGGGACCAAGGACGCTTGGGCCCGCTCCCAAATGCCGCGTTTACGGATAGGCCGGCTCGAATGGCAGCTTGACGCATATGCATCATTGATGCATACTGATACATATGAGAACCACCCTCAACATCGATGACGCTCTGCTCCGCCAGGCCGCACGCCTCACGGGGGTCAAGGAGAAGACCGCGCTGGTGCGCCGCGGTCTTGAGGCCTTGATTGCCCGAGAAAGCGCCGGGCGTCTGGCGGCCCTCGGCGGGACTGAGAAGGCGCTGAAACCCATTCCGCGGCGGCGCTCGCGGGGAAACGCGTGATCCTGGTCGACACATCCGTCTGGGTGGAGCATCTGCGGGGCGGGAGCGGACGCCTCAGGGACCTCCTGCACGACGAGCAGGTGTTCTGCCATCCGTTCATCATCGGCGAACTGGCCTGCGGGAATCTCAGGAACCGGACTGAGGTGCTGCGGCTGCTGGGGACGCTACCCGAAACCCGGATCGCTGAGCATCACGAGGCACTCCACCTCGTCGATTCCGCACCCCTTCACGGCCGCGGCCTTGGGTGGATTGACGTTCACCTCCTCGCTTCGGCCGTCATCACGGGTTGTGCTCTCTGGACGGGCGACGTCCGGCTGCAGAGGGCCGCGAAGGTGTTGAAAGTCTCCGCGTAGACAAGGAGGCGGTTATGGCCATGGTGGCCAAGTTCCGCAAACAGTACCTTTCGAGACTGAAGAAGGTGAGCTAACACCCGCCGTCCTCCCAAGCCCTACGCCGATGCGACGCGGGATGCTATCCTGCACGCATGAAACAGGTGTGGATTCCGCGCATCGGCGGGCCTGAGGTGCTCGAGGTGCGCGAGGCGCCTGACCCGCAGCCGAGCGCGGGTCAAGTCCGCATCCGGGTCGCGGCCGCCGGCGTGAACTTCTCTGATGTGCTGGCGCGTATGGGGTTGTATCCCGACGCGCCCAAGCTACCGGCGGTGGTCGGCTACGAGGTCTCGGGCGTGGTCGACGCGGTCGGCGACGGCGTCGCGCGCATCGCACCCGGCACCCGCGTGCTCGCGCTCACCCGCTTCGGCGGCTACTCCGACGTGGTCGTCGTGCCGGAGCGGCAGGTGCGGCCTATCGGCGACGGCCTGTCGTTCGCGCACGCCGCGGCGATCCCGGTCAACTACCTCACCGCCTGGCTGATGCTGGTGCGGCTGGGTAATCTGCAGAAAGGGGAGCGCATCCTCATCCATGCCGTCGCCGGCGGCGTCGGCCAGGCGGCGCTGCAGATCGCGCGCTGGATCGGTGCCGAGGTCTACGGCACCGCGAGCGTCGGCAAGCACGTGCGGTTGCGCCAGCTCGGCGTCGCCCATTGTATTGACTACACGGCCAGCGACTTCGAGGCGGAGGTGATGCGGCTGACCGACGGCCGTGGCGTGCACCTGATCATTGACGCGGTCGGCGGCACATCGTTCCACAAGAGCTACCGTTGCCTGGCACCGCTGGGACGGCTGTTTCTGTTTGGGGTCTCGAGCTTCGCCCCCGACGAGCGGCGCAGCATGATCGCCGTGCTGCGCGGGCTGTGGGCGATGCCGCGCTTCAAGGCGATCCCGCTGATGAACAAGAACCGCGGCGTTCTCGGCGTCAACCTCGGCCACCTGTGGGAGCAGGCGGACGAGCTGCGTGCCATGCTCGAGCGGATCGTCGCGCTCGTCGGCGAGGGTGCCCTCGCCCCAGTCATCGACGCGAAGGTGCCGTTCCACCGCGCCGCGGAGGCGCACCGCCGGATCCAGGAGCGGAAGAACTTCGGGAAGGTGCTGCTGGTGCCGGAGGAAGGGGCATGAACCGCTTCGAGCAGGCAGCGGGCACGTTCTCGTGGCGCGGCCGAGGACGACGTCATGACGCTATGTCGGTAGACCGAGTCGATGAGGACGACAGCGAAGAGAGCGACCGTCTATTTGGATTCCCACCTTCACAAGGCCCTGAAGCTCAGAGCGGCCGAGACGGATCGGTGTGTGTCGGACCTGATCAACGGCGCTGTGCGCATGAGCCTCCTTGAGGATGCCGAGGATCTGGCGGCATTTGAAGAGAGGGCGAAGGAGCCTAACTTGGCGTTCGAGACGGTTCTGAAGGACTTGAGGAAGCGTGGCCGATCATAAGCTCCCCATCCCAGCGCGTTGAGGCTCTGCTCTTTGACCTGGGTGGGGTGGTGTTGGAAGTAGATTTCGATAGAGTCTTTGCGTTTTGGGCCGCATGCGCTGGCGAGCGACTCGATGCGATTCGAGCGCGGTTCTCGTTCGACACCTTCTACGAGCGTCACGAACATGGTGAGATCCGGGCCAGTGAATACTTTGCGTCGCTCCGGTCGTCTCTGGGAATCGACCTCTCGGATGACCAGTTCGCTAGAGGCTGGACAGCGCTGTACGTTGGGGAGATTCCCAAAGTGGCGGAACTGTTACGACGTCTCAAGGACAGGATGCCCCTCTATGCCTTCACGAATTCGAACCCGACGCACCAGCACGTATGTGCTAGGGACTATGCGGAGACCTTGAGCTGTTTTCGCAAAGTGTTCGTGTCGTTCGAACTGGGCAAGAGAAAGCCGGAGTCGGAGGCTTTTGAAGCGGTCGCAGCCGCTATTGGCGTGCGTCTGGCCAGGATCCTCTTTTTTGATGATACGCTGGAGAATGTTCAGGGTGCCCGAGTTATCGGCATGCAGGCCGTCCACGTTCGTTCTGTTGCTGATATAGAGAACGCTATCGCGGGATTCTTGCCATGAAACAGAGCAACCCCAAGATGCGCGTTACTCACCCTACGCCTTACCCCGATGTCAACGCCGTGCTCCACATGTTGCTATCGAGCGTGCAGACCATCTTAGGGGATCACCTTATCGGCATGTATCTGTATGGCTCGCTGGCGAGCGGTGATTTCGACCAAAGTAGCGATGTTGATTTTGTCGTCGTCACCTACGATAAGATCGCAGGCGATCTTTTTCCGGCATTACAGGCAATGCACGCGCGCATCGCCGCCAGTGACTCTTGGTGGGCTACGGAGTTAGAAGGCTCCTACATTCCGCAGCACGCCCTCCGTCGCTACGACCCGACCCATGCACTGCATCCGCACATTGAAAGAGGTAGGGATGAGAGTCTTCGCATGATGCAGCACGACAGTGACTGGATTATTCAACGCCATATCCTGCGAGAACAGGGGTTGGTGGTGACGGGACCAGCCCCACACACGTTGATTGACCCCGTCCTACCAAACGAATTACGGCGGGCTGTGCTGGAAATATTACATGGGTGGTTGGCGCCGATGCTCGATGATCCCACTCGGTTGAACAGCCGCGGGTATCAATCCTACACCGTCCTCACGATGAGTCGCATGCTCTATACACTCCAATATGGCACCGTCGTCTCGAAGCCAGTCGCCGCACATTGGGCGCAGGAGACACTTGGTGAGCGGTGGGTAACCTCAATTGAGCGAGCATGGGCAGGACGACAAGGTCCACGATCGAAAGCGCAATCGGAAGACGTGAACGGAACACTGGACTTGATCGGGTATACACTTGAACGCAGTCGACAATTCGAGATACCTAGGGATGAAGCATGAGGGACAGGAGGGCAGCAGAGATGCCTCTCGAGAGTCCGCAGGCGAAAGGTGAATCTTCCAGGGAGGTTGCGACCCTGGGCGGTGGCTGCTTCTGGTGTCTGGAGGCTGTCTTTGATCAGCTGCGCGGGGTGGATAAGGTCGTCTCCGGCTACTCCGGCGGCACTGTGTCCAACCCGACCTACAGCCAGGTGTGCAGCGGGACCACCGGGCACGCCGAGGTCGTGCAGCTGACGTTCGACCCGACGGTCATCTCCTTTCGGGAGCTCCTGGAGGTGTTTTTCACGATCCACGACCCGACCACGCTCAACCGGCAGGGCGCGGACATGGGCACGCAGTACCGCTCCACGATCTTCTACCACGCGCCCGAGCAGAAAGCGACGACGGAGGAGGTCATCGCGCAACTCAACGCCGTGCGCATCTGGGACGCTCCGATCGTGACAGTGGTGAGCCCGTGCGAGGCGTTCTACCCGGCCGAGGACTACCACCAGCAGTTCTTCCGCCGGAACCCTGACCAGCCGTACTGCCGGGCCGTGATTGCACCGAAGGTCGGAAAGTTCCGCAAACAGTACCTGACAAAGCTCAACAAGGCGGGTTGAGCGGCAACGTCTAACGCTCCTCGGTTGCGCCGGAGAAGCTCGATGCGTCGCGTTCGCCTGATACACTGGAACGCCGCTGAGGCCAAGGAAAGAGCCGCCAAGCTCCGGGCCGCTGGCTATGCCGTCGTCTACGAACCGCTGACCCCCGCCGCTCTGCGCAAACTGCGGGAGGATCCGCCGGCCGCGGTGGTCATCGATCTGATCCGAATTCCTACGCAAGGGCGGGACGTGGGCCTGGCGATCCGACACTACAAGTCGACGCGCCGCGTGCCGTTGGTCTTCGTCGAGGGAGATCCGGAGAAGGTGACACGCATCAAAGCGCTCCTGCCAGACGCGGTCTACACGACCTGGAGCCGGATCCGTGGCGCCCTCAAGGGAGCGATTGCCCACCCTCCGGCTAACCCCATCGCGCCGCGGTCACTCCTCGCCGGCTATGCCGGTACGCCACTCGCAACGAAGCTCGGCATGAAAGCGCACTCAATAGTCGTCCTGGTGGATGCGCCGCCTGGATTCGAGAAGACGCTCCGTCCATGGCCCGATGGCGCGACGGTGCGCAGGCAGCTGACCGGCCGCCGCGATCTGACCGTCTGGTTTGCTAGATCCCGGAAGGACCTTCAGCGCCGCATCGACCGCATGGTCCCGCACGCCGACAGAGGGGGGCTCTGGATTGCGTGGCCCAAGCAAGCTTCCCTCATGGCTGGTGATCTGGTGGAACGCGTTGTTCGCGAGGTCGGCCTCGCAGGCGGGCTCGTCGATTTCAAGGTGTGCGCGATCGACGCGACCTGGGCGGGGCTGCGGTTCTCGCGACGCCGCCGTCCAGGTTCATCCACATAGGGGGGTCGGCAAGCTGAACGCTCGGCGGGGCCTATTTTCACCATCAGTGGGGCATGCATCTACCTTAGAAGCCTCATCATGAGCGGTACGCCCCAGGGCGTCTGAGGGGATGAACGCGATGGACAAGAAGGAGTTGCTGAGCCAGTTGGAGCACCTTGACCAGCTCGTGGAGATGTACGGCACCATGCTCGTCGCGTATGAACTCGACCGCCCCCTATCAAGTCTGATGCCGATGCTCACAGAGTCAGAAGAGTTGAGCGAGGTCGAAGCGAGCGGGCTGGCGCGGGAGGTCCTCCGTCAGGGAGGAGCGCAGCTGGTGGTGGACTTCGAGAACCTCGCGTGGCTGGCACGGCAGGCAAAGGGTCCTGAGGTTCGTGCGGCGACGGATCGTCTTCGCCGGAGGCTCTTGCTGACAGCACGGTACAATGGGGCGACACTGGCTCGCAGGATGGAGGCGGTGCCGGATGCGAGCTCCACGCCGGGCCTCGACGCCGACGCTCGGAGGAAGGATGTGGAGGCGTTCGTGGAGGGCGTGGCCCGGGTCATTCCGACAACCGAATTGGAGACTGACGACATCTTTTCCAGTGACGGAGTTCCCACTGACCAGCCGGAGGATCCCTAGATCATCACCCCGCTCATGACCTAGTCCTCGGCACGCAGACGGCTCACGCCGGCTTCCCTGTATACTAATTCCATTCGTCATGCGTACCGTGCCAGCGGGAAGAGGGATGCGCAGTATCTTCGGTCTGGGGGACCTCTTCGTCCTCATCACGGTGGTGATGTGGGCCTCGTCCTTTACCGTCATCAAGTCCGCCTACGACGAGTTCACCCCACTTGCCTTCGCCGCGGTTCGGTTCGTGGTCGCCTCGCTGGGGATGCTCACCCTGCTCGCGATTCTGCGGCGGCCTCTGGCGGTGGCGCGGGCTGACCTGCTGCGGGCGGCAATCGTCGGCGTGTTTCACGTCGGGCTCTACCAGATCTTCTTCAGCGTCGGCTTGCAGCACACCACCGCCAGCAACTCGGTGCTCATCATCAGTGTCTCGCCGGTGATCACCGCCCTCCTGGTTTGGTTTACGCGCGCCGAACCTATCACCTGGCGGCAGTGGGCGGGGATCGGCCTCGCGCTGGCCGGTGTCTTCATCCTCGTGCAGGCCGGCAGCGGCCCCGCCGGAGGGCACCTGAAGGGTGATCTGATCACACTGTTGGCCGCGGGCTCGTATGCGGTGACCCCGGTGCTGGTGCTCCCTCTGCTGCGCCGGTACGCGACCGTCACCGTGATGGCGATCGGCATGCTCTTCGGGACGATCGTCCTGCTCGTGGCGGCTCTCCCGGAGCTGGCGCGTCAGACCTGGGACGTTACGCCGGCGGCCTGGCTGCAGCTCGGCTACGCGGCCATCGGCGCGGGCACGCTCGGGTACCTCTTCTGGTATGAAGGGATCGGTCGCATCGGGCCGACCCGGGTCGCTGCCTACTCCTACCTGATCCCGGCCCTGGGCGTGCTCGTGGCGGTCGCGGTGCTGCATGAGACCTTCACGCCGGCGCACGTCGTGGGCGCGATCGTGGCGATGATAGGGGTGGGACTCGCCCGCTGGCCCACCTCCCACCCGGCCCGCCCGGAGGGGAAGACCGTCGTCATGGGAGAATAGACCTCCCTGACCAACCGAAGGGAGGGGGAGACGATGGCGGTGACAGCGGTGGTGTTGCTCAAGTTCGCACCGGGGAAAACCCGGCAGGCGATCCAGCGTGTGGGCCGCGTCAAGGGAGTGCGGGAGGCCCACATCATCACGGGACCGTACGACGGGATCTGCATGGCGTCCGGCAAGGACATGCAGGCGCTCGGTACGGTGGTAATCTCCAAGATCCAACGGGTGAATGGCGTGGTAGACACGCTGACCTGTGTGGTCGTCGTCTGAACCCTGCACAGGCTGGCGGGTGAAGGGTTGCCGCAGGCGTGTTGACAAGACAGAACCCTCCGGTATAATGGGCTCTGGCACTTCAAGGAGGGATTGGGTGTACCAGAGCGGGTAAGACCGGATACGGTGCATCGGATGGGCGTCCTAGGGGATGATCTCATCCCCTCTTTTTGTGCCCGCGGGAACGCGCAGAACCTTGACAACTGCATAGGGAAGACATAGGGAAGACACCTGTGACAAGTCCATTTGTTACAGGCTCTGTAGAGCTGCTCCTAAGGCGGGTAACTCAAGCTACTAAGGGCGCACGGTGGATGCCTTGGTGCCAGGGGCCGATGAAGGACGCCGTCGGCAGCGAAAGGGCCGGGGAGGTGCCTAGCAACCTTCGATCCGGTCGTCTCCGAATGGGGAAACCCGGCGCGGGTCATACCGCGTCATCCCGTGCTGAATCCATAGGTGCGGGAAGGTCAGCCGGAGAACTGAAACATCTCAGTATCCGGAGGAAGAGAAATCAATCGAGATTCCCGGAGTAGTGGCGAGCGAAACGGGAAGAGCCCAAACTCGCGGTGCGTGATAGCCCGCAGGCGTTGCACCGCGGGGGTTGTAGGGCGTCGCTGGGTCGGGCTGCGGTCCGGCCGGGAAGTTACCAATCCTTGCTCTAGCCGAAATGTCCTGGAACGGCATGCCGGAGACGGTGAGAGCCCGGTAGGCGAAAGGGCAGGGACTTCCTGGGCGACGCTCCTGAGTACCACGGGACACGTGGAACCCCGTGGGAACCTGGGGGGACCACCCCCCAAGGCTAAATACCCCTGGCGACCGATAGCGAACGAGTACCGTGAGGGAAAGGTGAAAAGAACCCCGGAAGGGGAGTGAAATAGAACCTGAAACCGTGTGCCTACAAGCAGTCGAAGGGCTATGCCGATCCCCTCGGGGATCGGAACGCCTGACGGCATGCCTATTGAAGAATGAGCCGGCGAGTTGTGCTGTGTGGCGAGCTGAAGGGAGAGAATCCCGAAGGCGGAGGGAAACCGAGTCTGAATAGGGCGCCGCTCCCGGAAGGGAGGGCGGCTTCGGTCGCCAGTCGCACAGCCCAGACCCGAAACCGGGTGATCTACCCATGGCCAGGGTGAAGCGCGGCTAATCCCGCGTGGAGGCCCGAACCCGTTGGTGTTGCAACACCATGGGATGAGCTGTGGGTAGGGGTGAAATGCCAATCGAACCCGGAGATAGCTGGTTCTCCCCGAAATGCATTGAGGTGCAGCCCCGATGGTAGCCGCTCGGTGGTAGAGCACTGGATGGGCTAGGGCGGGAGAACCCGTACCAAACCCAACCAAACTCCGAATGCCGGGTTGGTGCTCGTCGGGAGTGAGACGGTGGGGGCTAAGCTTCATCGTCGAGAGGGAAACAGCCCAGACCGCCAGCTAAGGTCCCGGAATGATGGCTAAGTGGGAAAGGAAGTGGCATCGCTAAGACAGCCAGGAGGTTGGCTCAGAAGCAGCCATCCTTCAAAGAGTGCGTAATAGCTCACTGGTCGAGTGGTGCTGCGCCGAAAATCCAACGGGGCTCAAGCCATCCACCG
>JANONS010000203.1:0-1613 GCA_031420915.1 Armatimonadota bacterium | reverse complement strand
GGTCGCGCGTAAGGTGGAAGCATGCACCTGATCCGACGCGCCTCAATGAATCCGTCCGCCAGATGGTTGGTGGGCATGGGGATGGCCGCAGCCCTGGTCATCACCTTCGTGGTGGGGCACAGGATGGGATCTGCAGCCATGCCGGCGCAACAGCCCACGCAGGCAGACGTGCCAGCAGAGGAAGACCCACAAGACGAGGACATCGTCAAGATTTACGCGGTGCTGACCACATTCCACCGGGCGGCGACAAACCAGGCGTTAGACCTGCTGATGTCCCTGTGGACCGAGGTCGCCACGTTCTCGTTCCGCGACGAAACCTACACCGGCAAGGCGCAGATCAGGGACTGGTTTGCCCACGAGGCCGGTCCGTTCCGGCCCGAGCATTACTGGATCGCGCTCACCCCCCTTCCCCTGATCCGCATTGACGTCAGCGGCGATCGGGCCACCGTGCAGTTCGAGACGCATTACGTCGACGCCGTGACCACGGTGATGAAATTCCAGATGGCCGCGCGCGCGACACTCGTTCGCTCGGCGGGGAGATGGCTGATCCGGGGGATGAACGCGGGAGGAACCAGCCTGCTTCAGTAGACGTCGTCAGAAGGCAAGCATGACCCCGATGAGCGCAGCCAGCGCGGAGAGCAGCCAGAAGCGCGTGACCGTCTGCGTCTCCGTCCACCCGCTCAACTCGAAGTGGTGGTGGAGGGGACTCATCCGGAAGATGCGCCGGCCCCCGGTGGCCTTGAAGTAGGCGACCTGTCCCAGCACCGAGAGCGCCTCCGCCACAAAGACCGCGCCCACCACGACCAGGGTCAGTTCTGTCTTGGTGACGATCGCCATCCCCGCCAGGACCGCCCCCAGCGCGTTGCTGCCGGTGTCCCCCATGAAGATCTGCGCCGGATGGGCGTTGAACCAGAGGAAGCCGATGCATGCGCCCGCCACCCCGGCCGCCAACACCCCCACCTCTGGGAAGCCGAAGCGGAAGGCGATCGCCGCGTAGGCGCCCGCGGTGATCGCGGACAGACCCGCCGCCAGCCCGTCCAGGCCGTCGGCCAGGTTCACCGCGTTGACAAATCCCAGGATGAACGCCACGGCGAAGGGCAGGTAGAGCCATCCCAGGTCCACCCGCCCTACCCACGGCACCACGAGCGTCGATCCCAGCGGATCTGAGTAGATCACGTACAGCGTGACGGTCACGGCGAGCAACCCTTGCGCTGCCAATCGTTCCCGGGCGCGGAGCCCGAGGTTGCGACCGCGGCGCACCTTGAGGAGGTCGTCGGCGAGTCCGATCGCTCCGAAGCCCACGAACATGAGCAGCGCGAGCACGACCGGGAGCGAAGGAGGCGCCACCGCCACGGTGCCCAGGATGGCGGCGGCCATCAGCAGGAGGCCGCCGATCGTCGGCGTGCCCGCTTTGCTCCGGTGGCGTTCGGGGGCATCCTCCCGAATCGACTGGCGAGCGTTCCACGCGGTCAGCTGCTGGATCACGGTACGACCCACTAGGAGGATCAGCAGGATGGCCAGCGTGGCCGCCAGGGCCGCTTTTTCCATCATCAGGCGCGGACGCCCGGGTGGGACCGGAGCGCCTCGACCACGGCCTCCAGCGCCATCGCCCG
>JANONS010000202.1:0-1538 GCA_031420915.1 Armatimonadota bacterium | reverse complement strand
CGATCCGGGTGCGGTGGTGCTGAGAGAGATACTCGAGCGCAGCGGTATCCTTGGCTGGATGACCGCCCGCCTGAAAGACCCGCGCAGCCAGGTGGACGTCACCCACGACCTCGCCTCGCTCCTCCGCACTTGCGTGCTTCTGTCGGCACAGGGCTGGCGGGACCACGACGATGCCGACGCGCTGCGCCATGACCCTGCCTTCCGGTTGGCGGCGAGTTCCGCGGCGGGGCTCACCCCACTCGGGGGGCCGGGACTGGCCTCGCAACCGACGTTGTCGCGGTTTACCGCGCTGATGGCGGAGCCGGCCAACCTCAAAGTCCTGCGCGAGGCGGTGCTGGAACTTGCCGGCCGTGGCATCAGGGCTGAGCGGCGCGGCAAGAAGTTGCCATGCGTGACGCTCGACGTCGACAGTCCCCATTGAGGTTCATGGCCACCAGCCGAAGGCGGAGTGGAACGGGCACTACAACGCACGGATCTACCATCCGCTGATCACTTCGATTGCCGAAACCGGCGACATGCTCGACGCCCGGCTGCGCCCCGGCAATGTCGGCACCGCAGACGGCGCGCTCGATGTGATCCTTGACGTCGTGGACCGGGCGCGGAAGACCTTCTGCGACGTGGCCATGGTGCGCATCGATGCGGGCTTCCCTTCGGCCGCGCTGCTGGCGGGCCTTGATGCACGCGGGATCGACTATGTCTCGCGTCTGCGCGCCAATCCCGTGCTGGACCGGCTGGCGGAACCCTGCATGAAGCGTCCGCCGGGGCGGCGCCCGGCAGAACCGCGGAGCTGGCTCTATGAATTGCGATATCAGGCCGACAGCTGGGACAAACCGCGCCGCGTGATCCTGGTCGTCAAGGAGCGTGAGGGCGATCTCCTGCTCGACCGCTTCTTCCTGGTCACCTCGCTCGACTGGACGGCGAAACTGCGCCACGAGGTGCTGGCCCACTACCGCGAGCGTGGCAAGGCCGAAGGGCATATGGGCGAGTTGAAAGACGTGCTGGCCCCGGCGCTGTCCTCCACCAACCGGGCGAAGTCGCATTGGCAGGGCAAGAAGCCAAAGTCGGTGACGCCGGCCGTGGATGCCTTCGCCTGCAACGAGGTCCGGCTGCTTGTCGCCTGTCTCGCTTGCCAGATCATGCATATCGCCCGCCGCGTTATGGCGAAGGCGACCGGGACGGGCTGGAGCCTGCGCCGCCTGCGAGAGCGGGTGCTCCGGGCCGGTGCGCGGCTGGTGATCTCGGGGCGCAGTATGACGCTGGCGCTGTCCTCAGCCGCAGCACCGTTCTGGTCGATGCTCTGGCCCGGGATCATCGCCCTGCATTGGGCCGATCCGTAGCGGCCTGACGTCGGCCCAGCCTGTGAAACCGAAAACGCCCGCGGGCGGCCCGTCGTCATGCGCAAGAGGCGACTGCCCGCCTCCGGGACCTGCCAAAAACGAACCCGGGGGCGCGACGGCCCCGCCAACCATCGACCGAGGCCGCTCACAGACCCAGAAAAAGGCCATCGCGGGCTTCGAAACCGACCGGAGCCCCGCTCG
>JANONS010000201.1:0-1556 GCA_031420915.1 Armatimonadota bacterium | reverse complement strand
AACGGCCGGGTCAGCGTGACCGGGGGAACGGCGAAGGGCGTCCGGGCGTCGACGAACCGGACCGTGCCATCCTTCACAATCTGAGCGTAGAGCACCGTCCCCGCCACCAGCCGGCGCGTGAGCCGGCTGGTGACCGGCGTCTCCGACTGCCCCTCCGGGGTCGCGATGAAGCGCGACGCCTCGCGCGCGAATTCCTCGGCGACGACTTTCGCGCGGAGGCGCACCTGTTCGGTCAGGGCGCGCCGGAGGCGGTAGGTCGCCAGCGTCCCGAACGTGCCGGCGAAGAGGAGCGTGAGGCCGACGAAGGCCAGGATGAACTTGCGCTTCAGGCTGAACCCGATCACGCCATCAGTATAGTACGGCGGAGCAACGCGGCAGAAACACGGGAGGCGCGCCTGCGCGCGCCTCCCGGAGCATGGCAGTGCTCGTCTACTACCGGTCGATCGCGATCTGGACGATCTTCATCGCGGACTCCAGCATCCTGACGATCGACTCCATCAGCTGCGCGGCCTGGTCCGACGCGTGGTTGACCAGGGCGATATCTTCCCGACTCGTCACCTCAGGCTGCTCCGATGCCATGCGCAGCGCATCGACCGCCTGCTGGATCGCGCGGGCCAGAAGCTGGTTCGCCTGTTCCTCGGGCCTCAACCCCTTCGTGCCCAGCGTGCTCACGGCGAGCGTGTTCGCGCCGGCAGGTGCGCTGCCGGGACCCGCCTGGGCGATGGTCGCGGTTTGCTGCTGCCCGAGATACCGCTGCAGGGCGACAAGATACTGCACCTCAGCGGCCTCACGGATCACGAGCGCCTGGGCGAGCAACGAGCTGGCGCCCGTATACACGCTCGCGGTACCCGGCGCGGCCATCAGCCGGAAGTTCGGGTCGTCCGATCCCGCCAGCAGGTTGATCGTCTCCTGGATGTACCGCTGCTGCGCGTCGGCATCAAGCTCGGTGACCGCCAGCTTCGCCTGCTCGGTCGCGCGGAGCAGAACGCCCAGCGCCTGGAGCTACGGGGACCTGTCCACCACGAGCTGGGGGAGAGGTTCCTGCGCGATCTCCTGCGGGGACGCCTGCGCAACCTCGGTCTGGTCGGGCGACTGGTTCTGGGCAACGACTTGCGGGTTGCCCGGCGTTGTGGCGGTGTGAGGAGCTTGGGCGACCTGTATCGCCGCCGTCTCCTGAATGGATGGCTCCGGGGTCATATCGGGGAGGGCCAGTGACGCGGTGGCCATCAGCGCCACCGGGATCAACGCGAGCACAAGCCGTTTCATGAACTCACCTCCAGAGTGTGAGGTCTGTCCCTGCCAGTGTGCCACGCGGGGCGCGGCAGGCCATACCGGCAGGGTTCCGGAAAGGTGGAAATTGGGTCAAAAACCGTCTAGATCGTCCCGCCGGCGGGTTGGTGTTGAAGACGTCGGTGTTGAAGACGAAGGTTACTCGTAGATGTTGAGCGGGTGACGCCGAAACGTCGGGCCGAGCCGCTTACGCAGCTGGTCGAACACTTCGAGATCACCCTGGCCGACGAACGTGATGGCGGTCCCCGGGCGGCCGGCGCGCGCCG
>JANONS010000200.1:0-1899 GCA_031420915.1 Armatimonadota bacterium | reverse complement strand
CCCGACTGCTGCTCGAACAGGCGCGCGATCTCCTCGAGGGCGAACCGTAGATCGGAGGCCGCCGCGACGTAAAGCGTGGGCGGGGCTGCGGCTCCGGCGACAGCGGGTCCGGGCTCCTGTGCGAAGGAGAGCACGGAAACGATGAGGCCCAACAGGACGGGGAATCGGGTGAGTCCCGGTACGCGCATCCTCGCGTCCTCAGCGCTTGCCGACCATCACTTCGGTGGATTTGATGACCGCGACGACGTCATCGCCGACAGCGAGATGCATGCGCTCCGCCGACGTTCGGGTAATGACCGAGACCAGCTCCTGGTCTCCCATGCGGATGCGCACCTCGGCCATCACACCGCCCACGGTGATCGCGGTCACGCGGCCGCGCAGCTGATTGCGCGCGCTGATCTCCACTTCTGCCTCCCGTCGTGCCGGCGCCGCGGCGGTCCCGCCGAGCATCGCCATGAGTTGCCCCCGCGGGAAGAGCCATTTGCGGCCCACCCGCGTGCCCGGCAGCCGACCGGCCCGCGCCAGGGCCTGCACGCGTTTGACGTGCAGGTGCAGCAGATCCGCCGCCTCCTTCGCTGTCAGAAGTTCCCCCATAGTCCCTAATATACTCTAAAGTGACTCCAGAACACAATATAACAGCATATAGCATCCCATTAGGTGCGGGAGAGGGCGCGGAGGGGGCGGACGCGGCATGATGGGGCGTGCCCGCGAGGGAGATGCGTTGAAATGTGGCGAAGACCAGAAGTATCACACTACCGACATAGGGGGGCGAGGATGAACCCGGTCCGCGCGTATGATTACCTGACTCAGGCCCGCGCAAAACTCTTCGACTGGATCCGGCCGCTCAACCAGGAGCAGTACACGCAGGAGTTCCCTTTCGGCTTGCACACCCTGAGGGCCACGATGCTTGAGCTGGCCGGCGCCGAATGGATCTACGGCTTGAGATTACGCGGGGACCCGATGCCTCCTCGTGAGGAGTGGCCGATCAGCGAGAAGTTGCAGCCGGCCTTCGGCGACCTCGAGACGGTGTGGACGGCCCAGGTTCCACGCACACGGGCGGTGCTGGCCGGCATCAGCGACTGGGGGAGGCCGATCGAGTACCGGGTCTCTCAACCGGGGAAGACGGTCGTTGTCTCAACGACCCCCGGCGACGTCGCGACCCAGTTGTGCTTCCATGAAGTGCACCATCGGGCGCAGGCGATGGCGATGCTACGCCAGCTCGGGGTGGCGGCTCAGAACCTTGACTACTCCCTCTTCATGTTCACACGGCGCGAGGAGCCCGCCTAGCGCGCGTTCGACTGGGGCGACGGCCGTTTGGGCAGAACAGCACCGGTGAAGCACCGGTCCCAACGGCCCAGAGACTGGATCAGCCAGGTCGCCTCTCTGCTCGCGATGGCGACCGGCCTGTATTACCTTACCTGGCGCCTGCTGTCCACGCTGAACCGGGAGGCGCTGTGGTTCGCGATACCGGTCTGGGCAGCCGAGGCGTACGGGCTGCTCGCCAGCGGCATGTTCTTCCTGATGGTCTGGCGCCTGCCGCAGCGGGAGACACCTTCGGCGCCACCCGGCCTGCGGGTGGATATCTTCATCCCCACCTATGACGAGCCCGTCTGGGTCGTCCGTCGTACCGTCCTGGGGGCCCTGGCGGTCCGCTATCCGCACGACACCTACGTGCTCGACGATGGGAATCGCCTTGAGATGGCGCAGCTCGCGCGCGAGCTCGGGTGCCGCTATCTCTCGCGTGAGGAGCCCGTCCACGCCAAGGCGGGCAACCTCAACAATGCCCTCTGGCAGAGCAGCGCCGAGGTCATCGCCATCCTTGACGCCGACCATGTGCCGCTGCCGGACTTCCTGGACCGCACCCTGGGATACTTCACCGATGCGCGGGTGGCCTTCGTG
>JANONS010000199.1:0-2968 GCA_031420915.1 Armatimonadota bacterium | reverse complement strand
GCTCGGGCGCAGTCGTCTGCAAACGGCTCTCCGATGCGGAAGAGGATGGCGACCGCATCTATGCCGTCGTCCGCGGCGTGGGCGTGGCCGGCGATGGCCACGGCGCCGGGGCCGTCCTCGCCATGCGCCGCGCCTACGAGGATACGGCTCTCGATCCGCAGAGCGTGACCCTGGTGGAAGGAGATGAGATCGCGACGCCCGAGGGGGATGCCGCCGGGATTATCGCCCTGCACCAGATGTTTGGCACAGACGGCTATCCGGCCGTGGCGGTGGGCTCGGTCGCCGCGGGAATGGCCGGGGTGATCAAGACGGCCCTGGCGCTCTACCATCGGGTGTTGCCGCCGACGGGGCGCGGCGAACGGCATCCGGACCTCGAAGGCGGCCGACTGTACGTGAACTCGACCCTCCGCCCCTGGATCTCTCCACCTGACACACCCCGCCGCGCGGGGGTCAATGCCGTTGACGTGGGGGGGATTCATGGCCACGTGATCCTTGAGGAAGGCCCGGAGGGGTCCACTGCGGACACGCTGACCCCACGGAGCTCCGAGCTCGTGCTGATCTCAGGGGGGACCCGAGCAGATCTCCTGGAGAGACTGGCGCGCTGGGCGGACGCGGTGGCTCACCTTGGGGATGAGGACCTTCGAGACGTCGCGTTCACCGCATCCCTGCGGTTTTCATCCGGTCACCCCGTTCGGATGGCGATCGTCACCACCTCCATGGCAGACCTGGCGGCCAAACTCATCCGGACCCGGGAGCGCCTGGGGCGCGACACGGAGGAATCCTGGTCTGACGCCGACGGGATCCATTTCAGCGGCTCCCCCTGCCCTGGCAACATGGCGTTTCTCTTCCCCGGCATCGGCTTCCCCGGGCTCGCCGGCGGCTACACCGGACGACTCGGGGAGCTCTGCCTCCACTTCAGGGAGGTCCGGCGCCATATTGACTACGCAGACGGCCTGACGGCGGCGGACGGCCTGACGGCGGCGGACGGCACACCGTACCCGCTCCGCTACCAGTTCTTTCCTCCCCCCTCCCTGGACAGCGCCTCGCTCGCCAGGATCGAGAAGGAACTGGCCTGGTCTGAGCGCACCCCTATCGGGATGATGGCCGCCAGCCTGGCCACCTGGAGCCTGATGAGGAGCCTGGGGTTCCAGCCCGACGCCATTGCCGGGTTTTCGTTGGGGGAGTGGTCGGCGCTGCTGGCCGCCGGAGTGCTGGACATCGAGGGGCTGATCCAACTCAAGGAGATCTTGAAGGCGGAAGCCGGCCCGCAAGGCTTTGAGGTTGAGGGCACATGGGCCATGGTGGCAGCAGGTGCGGATCAGGTCGAGGCGATTCTCCATCAGGTCCCGGGGACGGTTTCCCTGACGATGGATGTCTCGCCTACCCAGGTCTTCATCGGTGGAGCGGTCGCCGCCGTGCGAGCCGCGCTGGACCGTCTGCGCGCGGTGGGCATCTGGGGGCAGGAGCTGGCCTTTCCTCCAATCCATACGCCGCTCGCCCGGTGGTTTGTCGACCGTCTGAAAGCCATGCCGTCGATCTTGAACGTCCGCTCCGCCGCCTTGCCGGTATACTCCGGCATGACCGGGCGCCCGTACCCGGAAGATCCGAATCACATCCGCGAGGTCATCCTGGAAGGGATCGCCGCTCCGGTCCGGATCCGGGATACGATCCGGGAGCTGTACGCCGATGGCGTTCGCATCTTTGTGCAATTAGGCAGCGGCGGGAAGATCCTGACAAACATTCAGAACACACTCGCGCTGCATCCGCATGTGGCGCTCTCGATCGATCTGGAACGGCGAGGCGGGCTTGAGCAGTTCCACCACCTGGTCGGTCGGCTGGCCGCGTTCGGCGTCCCCTTCGCCCCCCAGGCGCTGTTCCGCGACCGCCCGTGCAGGGAGCTCGATCTGGCGAGCAGGAGGTCCCCGACGCGATCGCGGGGTGTGCTCGAGGAGTCCCTCGCGACGTTGGGCCGCTTTCTTGAGATCCACGATCAGGACGAGCAGGCCGAGGCGCGGGTGCTGGCACGGTATCTGGAAACCCAGGAGGCCGCGATGAAGGCCTTCCTCGACCGCACCCGCATCCCTCCTCCCGCGCGCATCAGGTATCCGTTCGTCGGCGAGATCCTCCGACTGATCCCAGGACGGGAGCTCACTGCTCGCCTGACGCTCGATCTGGACGAACACCTCTTTCTGGCTGACCATGCCTTCATCCGGGCTCCGGCCTCTCTCAAGCCGGCAGAGGGGCGGCTGCCGACCCTCCCGCTGACCGTTGGCGTAGAAGTGCTCGCCGAGGCCGCTGCAACGCTGGTGCCGGACCGCACAGTGCTCGCCTGTCACGACGTCGAGGCGGCGCGGTGGATCTCCCTTGAGGATACGCGGACGTTGCAGATTGACATTGCGGCCCGGCGCATGTCCGCCACCGAAGTGTCGGTGGAGCTCTACACCAAAGGCAAGGAGAAGCCCGCCCTCCGCGGGATGGTCACGGTGGGCGAGGCCTGGATCCCGCCGCCGGACCCCATGGTGCTGCGCTGCGATCAGGCATGCCCCCACTCCGCCGACCAGCTCTACAGCGAAGGGCGGATGTTCCACGGCCCGCGCTTTCAGGTGGTGAGCGCGCTGTGCGGCATGTCGGAGGAGGCGATCGCCGCCGAGCTGGTGATACGCGATCCGCAGGAGCTGTTTGCCACCCCACTGGGGGCGCAGTTGATCTTCGATCCCGTGCTGCTGGATGGCCTGGGGCAGGTGCTGGGCTACAGGGCGCAGCTCGACGACCAAGCGGTGTATCCCGTCGGCATCGGGCGTGTAGCGTTCCACGGACTGGCTCCTCCGCCGGGGTCCACCGTGCGGACGGCGATCCGCTTCCGGCGGCTCGACGCCCGTCGCCTCGAGGCGGACATCGATGTCTTCGACGCCGGGGGGAGGCTGTGGCTGCACATCGACGGCTGGCAGACCTGGCGGCTCCTGGTGCC
>JANONS010000198.1:0-3066 GCA_031420915.1 Armatimonadota bacterium | reverse complement strand
CAGGTCGTGCTCGCCGACGGGACGGTGATTCCAGGCGACCTGGTGATCCTGGTCCCCCCACACCGTCCTCCAGCGGTCATCAAAGCGAGCGGTCTCACGGACGGCCGGGAGTGGGTGCGGTCGGACCCACAGACACTGGCCACCTCCGCTCCGGGGGTCTTTGCCGTCGGTGACCTGACGGAGATCTCGATCCCGGGCGGGCAGATGCTGCCCAAGGCCGGGATCTTTGCCGAGCGGCAGGGCCAGGTGGTGGGGCGAAATCTGGCGGCGGTGATCGCGGGCCGCGAACCCGATGCCAGGTTCGATGGCCGCGGTTACTGCTTCATCGAGGTGGGGGAGGGGCAGGCCTCGATGGTGGACGGGAATTTCTTCTCGGACCCGCTGGACGTGGACGTCCTCACCCCGGCGGCCGAGCACCTGGCTACCAAGGTGGCCTTCGAGAGGGAACGTCTCTTGCAGTGGTTCGCCTAGTCACTCCGCCGCGGCGGACCGTGTGGCCTCTCGGGACCTCCTGACGAAATCCAGTCGGGGGACAGGGTGGCCCGGATGATGATAGCCGCGGCCACCGACGCCGGCAGCGCGATCAGAAAGGGCCACGCCAGACCGTAGCCGGCCAGCAAGCCCCCGATCGTCGGGCCCACGAAGAATCCGACGTCGGCCGCGGCGACGAATCCCCCCATCGCTACCACCGCTTCTGCGCGTGGCGCCACGGCGGCCATCCGTGAGGAGAGAGCGGTGGGGACCGCCGCCCCGGCCACGCCGGAGACCAGACTGAGGGCCAGCAGGCCGCCGAAACCGCCCACCAGCGGCACCGCGGCGACCGCCGCGCCACGCGCCAGGTAGAGCGGGGCCAGGAGCGCGCGCGGGTGGATGCGTTCGAGGATCCGGCCGGCGGGCACCTGAGCCAGCGTGAACGCCGCCGACCCGGCTGCGAAGATCATCCCGATCTGCGACGGTCGTAGTCCCCGTGTCGCCGCATAGAGCGGCAGAAATGTGGCAAACAACGCGAAGATCATGACGTGGATCTCATTGAGAAGCCACACGGATGCGACCTCCCGACGCCGGCCCAGCGCGCGGAGCGATGCGGTGATTGAGAGCGGGGCATCATGGTGCGCGCTGATCGCCCCCGCGAAACCCAGGGGGACGAGGCAGAGAACCCCCGAGAGGAGCAGGGGCGCCCTCAGGTCGAACGCCTCGGCGATCCAGCCGCCGATCCAGGGACCGACGAGCAGACCCACGCCGAAATAGAGCCAGAACACAGCGAAGGCCCGCTCGTGCCGGCCTTCGGGTGTCGCGTCCGTGACCTCGGCAAAGACGATCGGCCAGAGGATGCCGCGGAAGGCGCCAAAGAGCAGACGGCTCAGATACCATTCCGGACGCGTGGCCGCCCAGAAGAACCAGAATTGCATCGCGGCGGCGCCCAGCGAGCCGAGGAGGACGGCCCGCCGCCGCCCGAGTCGGCGGCTCACCACCATCGCCCCCAGTTCGGTGACGATCAGCGAGAGGGACATCAACCCGATGACCAGCCCGACCTCCGCGGTAGGGAGACCTCGCGCCTGCAGATAGAGTGGAAGGACGGGCTGGGTGACCACGATGGAGAGGATCAGGATCGCACCGATCAGGCTCAGGAGGTGGATGCGGAGGGGCACGGCGATGAGTGTACCACGGGATGCCGTTGTGGTCGTCCAGGAGGGGATCGTCTTCCCCCTCCACCGCAGCTCTGGCTTTCCCCGTTCCTGCCTGCTAGAATACCTTCCGTGATCAAACCTCCGCTTGAGGCTCTGCTCGACCGCGTCGAGAGCAAATACGCCCTGGTTATCGTTGCCGCCAAACGCGCGCGGCAGTTGAAGGAGGGCGCCCTCCCGCTCGTGGACATGGATACCACCAACCCCGTGACCCTCGCCCTGGAAGAAATCGCCGCGGGCAAGATTCGCTACGAGGCGCCCCGCATCGGCATCAAGTAGTCACCGCGGACGCGCCGTCCCCAGGAAGGGGTCGTGGGCGGGCTCGGCGAGATCCCGCCACAGGCGGTCGCGTAGGACCTCCGGGTAGACGGTGATCGCTCCGAGCGCGGCGGGCTCCCACCACCGGGCTCGCGTCACACGCCACTCCGTGGAGACATCCCAGAAGGCAGGGTCGGCGCCCATCCGAAGGTCGCCTCCAACGACCCGCCCCAAGAAGTAGCATTGCAGCGAGCGTCTCTGGCGAACCTCGTCCACGAATTCCCGCGCGTACAACATGCGCTCCAGCACAACCCGCAGTCCGGTTTCCTCGGCCACCTCGCGGACGGCGCCCGCCTCAAGGGTCTCCCCCGGCCCCACCGCGCCGCCCGGCGGGATCCAGATCTGCTCGGTGTCATCGCTGACGAGGAGGAGCCGCTCCTCCTGCATCAGGATCGTGAACGTGCTGAGTGCATGGGGGAAGCCGGGATCCGCCGGACCGTCCACGCCGATGTACGACTCCTTCATGCCTTCGCGGGAGGGTGCGCGGGCGAAGCGGTCGATCAGCGCCTGAAATCCTGGGGTGGACAGCGCGGCAGGAAAGACAGGGAGGGTCCGCAATTGATCGAGAGAAAAGAATCGCCTGTGCCGCATCCCACCGGCCGGACCCAGGTCTTCGGCGGTCACAGGCGGATGCGCCTCCGGCCCGGAACGCGTCCCCAGGAAGCCACACTCCACCCGGTGGCGCCCCTGCCAAAATAGTTCCCACACGTACAGGAGGGGGCCGACCTCCACGTCGAGATGGGCCTCCTCCGCGAATTCGCGGCGGGCCGCCTGGGGGAGAGCCTCGCCAGGGTGCGCGTGACCTCCGGGAGGGACCCAATAGTCCCGGCCCGCACGTTGCGTGAGGAGCACTCTCCCCGCAGCGTCCGCGGCCACCACCCGGGCGATGATCTCAACGGCCTCGCTCATGAGGAGGAACTCCTGACCAGGAAAGTCACGTAGGTGTTGTGAAGGATCATATCATTCGAGGTGGTGGACGGTGCCTGTGTCTATGGTGTGGCTGGTGATCGCAGCACTCGCGCTCGGGGCGGCCGCGCCCCCGGCCGCGCAGCAGGCGGTCGGC
>JANONS010000197.1:0-1633 GCA_031420915.1 Armatimonadota bacterium | reverse complement strand
CATGATGTCCTGCGCAACCTGGGCAAACCGGCCATCGCCCGGCTCAATGGCATCGTGGCGGGAGGCGGGAACGAGTTCAATATGGCCTGCGATCTGGCCGTGGCCGCCGACGACATCACCATCCGCCAGGTCGGGACACGGGTCGGCAGCGTCGCGGCAGGCGGCGCGACCCAGTGGCTCCCGATCCTCATCGGGGACCGTCGGGCCCGGGAAATGCTCCTCACCTGTGAGCCGATCACGGCCCAGCAGGCCCTGGCATGGGGACTGGTCAACCGCGTGGTGCCGCGGGAACGCCTCGATGCCGCGGTCGACGAGCTCTGCCAGACGCTCATCGACAAGTTCCCGGAGTGCCTGCGGTACACCAAGCAGCAGGTGAACTTCTGGAAAGACCTGTCCTGGCACCTGACCGTCGGACACGCCCGGGACTGGCTGAGCCTGCACTTCTCGTCTCTGGAGCCGTGGGAAGGCATGACGGCCTTCGTCGAAAAGCGGGCGCCCGACTACCGGCGGATTCGGGAGTTGGCCCGGGACGGCGGGTCATCGGAGGTCCTCTGGGGGCCGCCGGCCAAAACATGCCCGGCCTGCAAGACCAAGGGGTTGCCTGCCAACATGGGCTATTGCGGCCAGTGCGGGCAGAAGCTCTAGCCGGAGCGCCATGCAATGGCCTGCGAGTTCCTCAGTCCTGCCGAGGCCGTGACGCGGTGGGTGACACCGGGCAGTGTGGTGGCGGTGGGTGGCATGCACATGACCGCTGCTCCCATGTCCCTGGTGCGCGAGATCGTCCGCCAGCGCATCCGGATCAGGCGGCTCATTACCAGCCCGTCCACTTCACTGCAGGCCGACCTGATCATCGGCGCGGGCCTCGTCGACGAGCTGCTCAGCCCGTATGTGGGCTTCGAACACCTGGGTCTGGCCCCGTCCTTCCGGCGGGCGGTGGAAGCCGGGCATCTGCGCGTCCTGGAGTGCGATGAGGGCAGCCTCACACACGCCTTCTATGCCGGAGCGGGCGGCCTTTCATTTATCCCCTGTCCGCCGGGCTTCGAGCTCACCGACATCCCCAAAGTCAACCCCGCCCTCTACCGGCAGGTGCAGGATCCGTTCACCGCTGTGACCCTCTGGGTCGTGGCGGCCGTGCGGCCTGACGTGACCCTGGTGCACTGCATTGAAGCGGACGAGATGGGCAACGTGGCATTTGGTGGCTTCCCATTCACCGATCGCCTCATGGCGCTGGCCAGCAGGCGGGTGATCGTTCAGGTGGAACGCGTGATCGCTGGGGAGCAGATGGCCGCGCATCCGCCCGGGACCACACTCCCTGGCTTCCTTGTTTCAGCGATCGTCGTGGCGCCGGGCGGCTGTCATCCCACCGCCGCTCCGGGTGCCTACGGTCGCGATGAAGACGCGATCAGGGAGTACCTGGAGGCCGCGCGCACGCCCGAAGGCTGCCAAGCGTACCTGGATCGCACCATCCTGAGCCTGGACGAGCACGGGTACCTGGAGCAGGTCCGTGTCCGGCAGCAGGCCGGCGTGTCCTAGGCCGAAACCTCCGAGGAGGAGAGGGCGGTGAGCGAGGGCTACAGCGTGCTGGAATTGATGACCACGGTGCTGGCCCGCGACTTCCAGGACGGCGAGGTGG
>JANONS010000196.1:0-5180 GCA_031420915.1 Armatimonadota bacterium | reverse complement strand
GGTTCATGCACAACAAGCACATCACACGGCACCTCCACGTCCGGACCGCCGAAGGCGACGCCATCGATGATGCGGGGGTCGCCCTCGAGCAGCGTCCCGTGGCGGCGCATCGCGACGACCGCGGCGGCCGCATCCATATTCCCCGGGATGGCAAGCACGGGGAGGGAGAGCGCGTGGAGAAGCGTCAGGGCCTCCTCCCCACGGCCGGCGTGCGTCAGATCGCCCGGCAGGAGGATCACCTGAGGCTGATGCTCTCGCACGAGCGCTCGGACACGCGCCACCCGCTCGGGATGGCCGTGAAGATCGGCACAGGCGAGGATGCGCATCGCAGAATCCCTCGATATGATAACAGGGGCACCCCGGCGACATTCCCGAGAAGGGGCGGCCCGGAGGAGGTGTGCGCATGCGCCGGACCATGAACGGGATCGCATTGGGCTACGACCTGGCGGGGAGCGGTGAGGCGGTCCTCTTCCTCCACGCGTTTCCCCTGAACCGCCAGATGTGGGCCGCGCAGATGCAGGCCCTCCACGGACGGGCGCGGACGTTAGCGGTGGACTGCCGCGGCTTCGGCGAGTCCGATGCCCCGCCCGGACCCTACACGCTGGAAGCATTCGCCGATGATGTTCTGGCGCTCGCACGCGCGCTGGGTGTCAACCGCGCGGCCGTCGTCGGGCTCTCGATGGGTGGCTACGTCGCGTTCAGGTTGATCGACCGGGCGCCTGAGTTCGTGCGGGCGCTGATCCTGGCGGATACGCGGGCAGAGGCCGACTCGCCCGAAGGGCGGACGCGGCGGCTGGCGCTCGCGGAGCGCGTGGAGCGAGAGGGGATGCCGGCGATGCGGGAGTTCATCCAGGGTCTCGTGGGCCCGACGACCCGGCAGACCAGACCGGAGGTTGCCGCCGAGGTCGAGCGCATCATTGCGCGTCCGGATCCGCGCGCTGTGGCGCACACGCTGCGGGCGCTCGCCGATCGGCCTGACAGCCGCCCTCTCCTTGGAAAGATCACCGTCCCCACCCTGGTGCTGGTGGGGGAGGAGGACACGCTGACCCCACCCGACAGCGCAAGGGTGATCGCCGGCGGCATCCCGCGCGCCCGCCTCGTGATCATCCCCCGATCGGGGCACCTCTCCAACTTAGAGGCCTCCGATGCCTTCAACCGGGAGGTGGTGAACTTCCTGGGGGAAATGCTCTAGCCGGCGTCTTCCCGGGCCCCGTGCCGACGCAGCAGACCCGCCACGTCGGCGTGGCGGGTGGCGATGGCGCGCTGCAGCGGGGTTCTGCCCTCGTAGTCTGTCGCGTTCACATCCGCTCCCGTGACCAGCAGCCACTCGGCCAGCGCCCCCCGCCCGAAGAGGGCTGCGGCGTGTAGCGCGGTGTTGCCGCCGGCGCCGGTGTTGACGTCCACCCCGCGGTCGACCAGGAGCGCGCACACCTCCTGCTGTCCAGCGGCCGCCACGTGAAACAGGAGGGGGATCCCGTGCGCCCCGCGGGCGTCGCCTAACCCCGGATCCGCATCGAGGAACTCGCGGACCCGATCAACCAGCCCCAGGACGGCCGCGGCAAAGATATCCATCGCAACCCCTTGGGAGAGCAGGAAGCGCACGACCCCCTGGTTGCCGGTATGGGCAGCCGCCTGCAAGGGCGTTTCTTGCCATGCGGCCCGGCTGTGCAGGAGGGCCGGGTGCTCCGCAAGCATGGCCTGTACCTTGGGCAGATCCCCATGAGCGGCGATGACGAATGTGTTCATGACGTCCTGACTGATCTCACCGGCGGGCATCACGCACCCCTCCCTTCAGGACTCGCTGCGAAGCGATTATCCCACGGGTCAGCGCAGGTCGAGGGGAACGTAGTCGCGCCGCAGCGGGCCGGTGTACTCGGCGCGGGGGCGGATCAGCCGGTTGTCGGCGTACTGTTCCAGGATATGGGCGGTCCACCCGCTGATGCGGCTGATGGCAAAAATCGGCGTGAAGAGGTCAAGCGGAATCCCCATGGCAGCGTACACCGAGGCGGAGTAGAGATCGACGTTGGGAAAGAGGTGCTTCTCCCGTGACACGACCTCTTCGATCTTGCGCGTCATCTCGAACCAGCGCAGGTCTCCGGCCCGGGTCCCCAGCGTCTGGGCGAGCGCCCGCAGGTGTCGCGCCCGCGGATCCTCCGTCCGGTAGACCCGGTGGCCGAATCCGGGGATCTTCTCCTTGCGGGTCAGTCTCTCGACCACGGCAGGCTCCACGCGATCGAGGGTCCCGATCTCCTGCAACAGTTTCATCACGCCTTCGTTGGCGCCCCCGTGCAGCGGGCCCTTGAGGGTGCCGATCGCCGACGTCGTGGCCGCGTAGATGTCGGAGAGCGTCGCCGCCGTAACGCGCGCGGCAAAGGTGCTGGCGTTGAGTTCGTGATCGGCCTGCAGGATCAGGGCGACGTCCAGGGCGCGCACGTGCTCGGGGGCGGGATCGGTGCCAGAGAGCATCGTCAGGAAGTCCGCGGCGTGCGAGCGGTCCGGCCGGGGCTTGACCGGGGAACGTTTCTGCCGCAACCGATGGAATCCGGCGACGATCGTCGGAAACTGTCCCACCAGGCGTGTCGCCTTCCGCAGGTTGGATTCCGGGCTCTGGTCGTGGACCTCCGGATCGTAGAGGCCGAGCGCAGAGACCACCGTGCGCAGGACGTCCATAGGGTCGGCGCTGCGGGGCAAACTCGCGAGCAGGCGGCCGACTTTCGGATGGACCGCCCGCGCGGCGCCCAGGCTGCTGCGGAACGTCTCCAGTTGCGCCCCGGTGGGCAGTTCTCCGCGCAAGAGAAGGTAGACGACCTCCTCAAAGCTGCTGTGGGCGGCCAGGTCGTGGATGTCGTAGCCGCGATAGAGGAGGCGGCCCTCCTGCCCGTCCACGAAGGAGACGGAGGAGGTGGAGGCGATGACGCCCTCCAGCCCTGCCTGAACCTGCGGATTCGCCCGTGATGCGGTCACGACGCCCTCCCAGCGATCCCAGCGTAGGGACCGCTCCCGTCCTCTGTCAACGGGACCGCTGCCAGCGACCCTGGGAGATTTACCGCTTCCTCATGACGTCCAGGCGCATGGTGTCGATGACGACGATCTGCGACGCTGGATACCGGCCCATCAGCAACCGAAGGCGCCGCCGGGTCAACGCCGGCAGGGTCGTGTTGGTCCACCACGTGGCTAGATGATCCTCGAGGTGCGACAACGTGTGGAAATAAAACCGGAAGGGGAACGTTTCCGCCGACTGCAACGTGAAGAGTTCCCTCCGGAGCACCTCGCGGGCCGCGCGATCGGAGGCCCGGTGATCCGCGAAGTTCTCTTTCTGGAGAAAACCAGCCAGGGTGCCCCCGCCGGGGGTGGATAGACAATACACCCTCGGCAACCCGCGCCAGCGCTTACCCATCGCGGTCCGGCGATCCGGGCGGAGATCGGCCAGCCAGCCCTGCGGGGTCAGCACCCGGTGAATCTCTGTCAGGGCATGGACCATGCCCTCATGGGCCATTCATCAGAGCGACCAGGAGAGCACCGCGATAGGAAAGCTGCGATCGGGAAAGCGCAGCGTCTCCCCGGACCCTACCTCAAACCGGACCTTCCCCCGCAGGCGCGCCGGGATCATCCGGTTGGCCCGGGCGATCTGCTCGCGGTCGGGGTCGATAGCGGCCACGGATCGGACAACCCCTCCGAGCCTCCGGGTCAATCGGCCATCGCCGCATCCAATCTCGAGCACCCGCGCCCCGGCAAGCGGAACGCGGCGCATGAGCACCCGCACTTCGGTCCGCTCCGGGTCTTTCCGCACCCCTCGCACGGCTACACCCCCGAGCCTGGCCCGCCGCCGGCCGCTACTCGATGCTCACCGCTCAACGCAACCCCGTAGATCTCGCCGTACTTTCCAGTCAGGTAGCGCAGGTAGGGCTCGGGCACGAGACCGCTCCCCGTGACCCGCCGGAGCAAATCCTGCGAGAAGAACTTGCGTCCGTGCCGGTGCACGTGCTCCCGCAGCCAGCCCAGGAGTGTGGCGAACTCCCCGCGTCCGATCTCGTCGTCCAGCCCGGGGTGGGCTCTCCGCGCCGCCTCAATGAGTTGTGCCGACGCGACGTTGCCCAGGGTGTAGCTGGGAAAGTACCCGATCGACCCGCTCGCCCAGTGGATGTCCTGCATCACCCCGTCCGCGTCGTTCGGCGGGACGACGCCGAGATACTCCCGCATCTTTCCATTCCATGCCTCCGGAAGGTCGGCCACTTTGATAGAGCCCTCCACCAGCGCCTGCTCCAATTCGAAACGCATGATGATGTGGAGGTTGTAGGTGACCTCGTCGGCCTCCACCCGGATGAGTCCGGGTTGCACCTGATTGATCGCACGGAAGAACGTCTCCGCGTCCACCCCATCAAGCTGTTCCGGGAACAGCCCGCGGAGGTGGGGAAACTGATGCCGCCAGAAGTGGCGGCTGCGGCCCACCAGGTTTTCCCACATCCGAGACTGGGACTCGTGGATGCCATTACTCGCGCCCCCGCTCAGGCCCGTCCGTTCCAGCGACGGCGAGACACCCTGCCCGTACAACGCGTGGCCGGTTTCGTGGAAAATCGCGAAGATGCCCGAGGGGAGGAAGCGCCGGTTGTAGCGCGTGGTGATCCGGACGTCGTCGCGGCTGGAGCCCGACGCGAAGGGGTGGGGGGCCCGATCCAGTCTGCCCCGCGTGAAGTCGTACCCGAAGGCTTCCGCGACCGCCCGGCCGAACGCCTCCTGCTTCGCCTCATCGTATTCCCGCGTGAGAAAGGTCGCGTCCACGACCTGTCCGTGTGCCGCGATCGCCCGCACCAGCGGGCCGGTCGCCTCGCGCAGCCGGCTGAACAGCAGGGTCAGGTCGCGCACCGTCATCAGGGGCTCGTACTGATCTAGGAGGGCGTTGTATGGATGGCCCTCATATCCTAAGTAGTCGGCTGTCTGCCTGGCAAAGTTAACCATCTGCTCGAGGTGCGGACGGAACAGGAGGAAGTCGTTCGCGGGCCGCGCCCTCCGCCAGACCTCGACGCTCAACGCAGCCGCCCGCGCCCGTTCGGCGACAAACTCAGCAGGCAGCTTGAGCGCGCGGTCGAGGTCCCGGCGCGTCATCCTGATGAGCGCCGCCTCGTCTGAGTCTGGATCGAACCGGTCCGCCACCGCCTCAGCCGCCTCCAGGAGTTCCACGG
>JANONS010000195.1:0-3777 GCA_031420915.1 Armatimonadota bacterium | reverse complement strand
AGGCGGATGAGCGCGGAGTGCCCTTCCCACCCCAGCAGCGCCAGACTCTCCCATAGCCGGGTGTGCGCTTCGCCATCAAGGTGGTGCACGCTGCCTGGCGCCCTGCTGTGCACCTCCTGCTCCTGGCGCGCGACCGCCACCGAAAACCCTTCCAGCCGCACGAGCGCGGCATCGCCAGCCAGCCCGAGCAACCGCCCGGCCGCCTCCGCATTCAGCACGGCGACGGCGGCAGGCAGCAGGTTGGAGGCTGCAATGGCTTCCCCGGCGGCCAGCACATCGCGTCCATCACTGCCGGCGAGGACCAGTGTCACCTCCGCCTCGGGGAGCGGCTCGACGCGGGCGGTGACCTCGGTGATGATGCCAAGCGTGCCGAGCGATCCGACGAAGAGCTTGCACATGTCATAGCCGGCGACGTTCTTGACCACCTTCCCGCCGGCTTTCACGACCTCCCCTTTCCCCGTGACGAGTCGCATCCCGATGACCAGATCCCGAATGCTGCGGTACCCCATCCGCCGGTAGCCGTTGATGTTCACTGCCACGACCCCGCCCACGGTCGCCCGATGGGGCTGCGGGGTGTCGAGGACGGCAAATTGAGACCGCGCCGCGAGGATCTCCTGAAGGCTGTAGACGGTCATGCCGGCCTGCGTCGTGACCGTCAGGTTGGCGTCGTCGTGCTCGATCAGGCGCGTCATGCGCCCGAGGCTCACGTGCAGCGCCCCGGGGGACCGAGATCGGCCAACGTCCATCAGCGTGCCACCGCCTGTCGGGACGATGGGTGTATGCGTCTCACGGCAGAGGCGGATGACTTCGGCGATCGCTGTCTCGGTGGGGGGATAGACGGTCAGGATCGTGCCGGGGAGATCCTCGCCTGGGCTCGCGATGATCGCGTCCGCACCCAGCGCCGCTTCCAGCCGCTGGCGGAGCGCATCATGCACCCCGATAGGCCTCGTCGAGGAGGTCGACCAGGTGCACCACCCGCACGGGGACGCGGAAGCGGGCTGCGCCGTACCGCAACTGAAGCATGCACCCGGGATTGGGCGCCACGACCATCTCCGCTCCTGTTTGCCGGATCGCTTCCATCTTCTCCTGGAGCAAGGTCATGGACATCTCAGCGTGAGTGAGGTTGTAGATGCCGGCGCTACCGCAGCAGCGGTCCGATCCTTCCATCTCCACCAGGTCGGCTCCGAGCGCGGCCAGGAGCGCCCGCGGCTGCTTGCGGACGCGCTGCCCGTGGGCCAGGTGGCAGGGGTCCTGATAGGTCATCCGCGCGGCGGCGCGCGCGGCGGGCTTCACCACGCCGAGGTCCGCCAGAAACTCGGTCACGTCTTTTGTCAGGGTCGCGAAGCGCTTCGCGCGCTCGGCGTAGGCGGGGTCGTCCTGCAGGAGGTGGTCGTAGCTTTTCATCGCCGCGCCGCAACCCGCCGCGTTGACGATGATCGCATCCACCTCCTCGTTGAGAAAAACGTCAATGTTGCGCCGCGCCATCGCCCGGGCGCTTTGGGCTTCGCCGTTATGGGAATTCAGCGCGCCGCAGCAGATCTGCCCGGCGGGGACGGTGACCTCGCACCCATTGCGCTGGAGGACACGCACCGTGGCCTCCTGGATGTCCGGGAAGAGGACGCTCATCACGCACCCGGAGAGCAGGGCCACCCGGGCGCGCCGCTCCCCCTCCGCCGGATAGATCCGCCCGCTGGTGAAGGACCGGGCGGGAACCGCGGGCAGCATCGCCTGCATCTCCCGCAGGCGCCGCGGGAGGACGGCGGACGCCAGGCGGGCCAGGCCGAGCCGTTGGTACACGAAGAGCGCCCGCGCGGCCAGGCGCAGCCGCCGCGGGTACGGGAGCAGGTGGCGGAGGACGGTTCGCAGCACCCGGCGCGCAACCGGGCTGCCGGGCGGCCCAAGTACCTCTCGCGCCTTCTCCGCGATCCGAGCGTATTGGACGCCGGAGGGGCAGGCGGTCTCGCAGGCGCGGCACATCAGACAGAGATACAGGTGCTCGCCGAAGAGGGCGTTGGTCTCGATCCGCCCATCCGCCGCGGCCCGCACCAGGTGAATCCGCCCGCGCGGCGACTCAGGTTCGAGGTGCAGCACACGGTAGGTGGGGCAGGCATTGAGACAGAGCCCGCAGTGGACGCAGGCGTCGAGTTCCGGGATATCCAGCGCGGCGGCCGTGGGCGATTTCGCCCCCTCCGGCAGCCGTGGGATGAGAGCGTGGACGTCCGTAGTCATATCCACAGCCCGGCGGGGATCTGAGGCGGCACCCGCCGGATCTCTCCACACGTCACAGGCGTCGGAAACAGTTTCGCGGGGTTGAAGCGGTTCTCGGGATCGATCGCGCGCTTCACATCCGCCATCGCGTCGATGTCGGCCTCGCTGAAGAGCCAGCCGAGGTAGGCTTTCTTCTCTAGGCCGATCCCGTGCTCGCCGGTCAGGCTCCCCCCGACCTCCACGCAGGCTCTGAGGATCGCCTCCCCTGCCTGGATCACCCGCTCCAGCTCGCCCTCCTTGCGGATGTCAAACAGGATGTTGGGGTGCAGGTTGCCGTCGCCAGCGTGGAAGACGTTGGCGATCAGGACGTGGTGTTGCACCGCCACCTCACGGACCCGCCGCATGATCTCCGGCAGACGGCTGCGCGGCACCACGCCGTCCTGGACGTAGTAGTTGGGCGCGAGCGTCCCCATCGCCCCGAAGGCGCTCTTCCGGCCCTTCCACAAGGCCTGTCGCTCGGCTTCACCTTCGGCGATCCGCACCGATCGCGCCCCGTCGCGTTCGCACACCGCCCGGAGCCGCCGCACCGCCTCATCGACATGCTCACGCAGCCCTTCGACCTCGATCAGCAAGACGGCCGCGGCATCGAGGGGAAAGCCGACGGGGTGCCCCCGTTCGATGGCCTGGATCGTCACGTTGTCCATCATCTCCCACGCTGCGGGGATGATGCCGGCCGCGGTCACATCGGTGGCGGTCTGCGTAGCTGCATCAAAATCATCGAAGATGGCCAGCATGGTGCCCACCGCCTCCCGTGCCGCCATCAGCCGCACGACCGCCTTGGTGACGATGCCGAGGGTCCCCTCAGACCCCACGAAAAGGCCGACCAGGTCGTATCCGGGAGTGTCAGGCAGGCGGCCGCCCACCCAGGCGATGCTCCCATCAGCCAGCACGACCTCCAGGCCGAGGACGTGGTTGGTGGTCACGCCGTAGGCCAGGGTGTGCGGCCCGCCGGAGTTGTTCGCGACGTTCCCGCCGATGGAGCAGGCAGCCTGACTGCTGGGGTCCGGCGCAAAGAAGAGCCCGTGCGGCGCCACCGCCTTCGTCACATCCAGGTTGATGACGCCCGGTTCCAGCACCGCGATGCGATTTTCCAGGTCGATCTCCAGGATGCGGTTCATGCGAGCGAGCGAGAGCACGATGCCCCCTTCTGCGGGGACCGCGCCCCCGGCGAGACCCGTCCCGGAGCCTCTGGGAACGATGGGCACGCCCGCGGCGCGGGCCAGACGCACCACGCCCGCGACCTCCTGGGTGGAAGCAGGCAGCGCGACCACCTCGGGCATGACGCACATGAAAGAGCCATCCTGCTCGTAGACGACCACATCTTCTTTCGCGGTGAGGACGTAGCGGGAGCCGAGCAGACGGCGGAGGTCGTCGATCAAGGTGGGGGTGATCATTAGAGTATGGATAATTATACCTCCGCCTGCGGCGTTCCCCCGCCTGACGCCGAGCACGCCTGAGCCGGGCAGGGCGAAGGAGGAACCTCGCGACGTGGGGGCGAACGACGAGGCT
>JANONS010000194.1:0-1643 GCA_031420915.1 Armatimonadota bacterium | reverse complement strand
CTCGCTATCGCACCTTCGTCGAACGCGAGCGGCGGCGCAAACCCGCCCACCAGTGGGGGAATGCGGCCCCCCAGCGGATGCCGCGGCCGGTGCACCCCGCGCGGGCGCGTGCGATGAGCGGCCCGCCCCTTCTTGCACGGTTCCTCCGCCATTACCTCGCCATTTTCTCAAGCAGCCCGAGTTAGGATTTCTTGGAGGGAACCAGTGGTGCCGGGGGCGGGACTCGAACCCGCACGGGGTTTTCCCCAGCGGTTTTTGAGACCGCTTCGTCTGCCGCTTCCGACACCCCGGCGTGACGCGATCGGAAACTACGCGAGCACTAGGAATCCTAACACACGGTCGCGCAGTGCTCAACGTGAACGGTGCGCTCGGGAACTTCTCGTCCCGGGGCGCGTCTAAGTGGGTAGATGCAGGACGTGGCGAGGATACGGATGGTGACCGAGAAGCCGCAGGATAGGCGGCCGGATCCGGAGGAAGGCTCGCTGATCGCGCAGAGTCAGCGGGGGGACTTCGACGCCTTCGACCGGCTGGTGGCGGCGCATGAGGACCGCATCTACCACGCGGCCTATCGCATCACCGGCAACGCGGAGGACGCACGGGACGCGGCGCAGGAGACCTTCGTGAAGGCCTTCCGGGCCCTGCCGCGCTACCGCCACGAGGCGGCGTTCGGCACCTGGCTGCACCGCATCGCTGTCAACGCGTCGCTGGACATCGTCCGCCGCCGGCCGCAGGCGCCTCCCGTTCCCCTGGAGGAGGTTGTCCTCCCCGCCCAGACACACAATCCTGACACCGAGGCGGAGCGGCACGAGGTGCAGCGGCGGGTCCACGACGCCCTGAGGCGCCTCGCGCCTGATCACCGGGTGATCGTCGTCCTGCGGGATCTGCAGGGGCTGGCCTACGAGGAGATCGCGGAGGTCCTGCGCATGCCGATCGGCACGGTTCGGTCGCGCTTGAGCCGGGCCCGTGAGGCCCTGCGCGCGCTCCTCAAAGATCTCGCCCCGAGCATGATGGAGGAAGGATCATGACGCAGCACACGCCCGTGGAATGGCTGTCGGCCTACCTGGATGGGCAGGTCAGCGCTGACGAGCGGCACCAGGTCGAGGCGCATCTACAAGACTGCGCGGCCTGTCAGCAGAACCTGGCGTCCCTGCAGCGGACGGTGGTCCTGGTGCAGGGACTGGAACCGGTGGCCGCGCCCGCGGGTTTCCGTGCCGCGGTCCGGACCCGTCTCCAGCAGGACCGCTCGGTGCTTGGTCGCCTGACCGCGTGGCGCTCCTCGCGCAGCAGTGCGGGGCGACGTCCCTCATTGAGGAATGTGATGCCGCGCCCGTCGTGGCGCGCGGCGCTGGCCGCGGCGGCCGTCCTGTTGGTCGGCCTCTTTTCCGTGAACCTCTGGCAGGAGATCTCCCCTGCGCGCAGGGAGGCTCGGGACGCCTTCAAGAGTATCTCCCCCGTTCCCGTCCAATCCGGGACCGCCGTCGAGAGTGCCGAGAGCTCGGACAGGGCCAACCTGGCCACCCGGCCCGCGAGCGCGCCGGCCCCGCTGGCCCAGGCCCAGGAGGGTGCACGTGCGGACTTCGGACGGCAGGTCATCCGAGCGGCGGTCCTGCGCGTCGAGGTGGTCAAGTTCGACGCTGGGTCGA
>JANONS010000193.1:0-2271 GCA_031420915.1 Armatimonadota bacterium | reverse complement strand
GAGCCATCGAGGTGGCGGGGGTGCACCACCGGCTGATCGAAGGCATGCAGTCCAACTACCTCCTGCTGAGCATCCTTATCGGGCTCATCGCCAAGGGGAACATGCTGGCCGTGCCGTTTGTGGCCTTCGCCATCGCCGCGCTGGAAATCGGCGCGCGCGCGATGCAGCGCACCATGATGATCCCGGTGGAGGTCGTGTTCGTGGTCGAGGGGTTGATCCTGATTTTCGTGCTGCTGTCCGACATCGTGCGCAGGAGGTAGTGGGCCCACGGACGCCGTCGTGACGTTTGCCCGGCTCGTGATGCTCACGCTGGTGCCCTATGTCCTGGCCAGCCAGGGGACCATGCTGGCCGGGCGAGCCGGCGTGTTCAACGTCTCCCAGGAGGGGATCATGCTGGTCGGCGCCTCCGTGGGGTTTCTGGGCGCCTACTTCTCCGGCGGGAGCCTGCTGCAGGGCATGGTGCTGGCGATGGTCGTGGGCGGGCTCTTCGGCCTCGCCCTGGCCTACTTCACCACCACCTTGAAGATGGACCAGTTCGTCGTCGGCCTGGCCCTGTTCTTCATCGGTCTGGCGCTGTCGACGCTGCTCTACCGGCTGGCAATTGGCATCACCCTGACCCCGCCGCTGATTTCCACCCTGCGGGAGGTTCCGGTGCCGGGGTTCAGCCGCATCCCCGTGCTGGGGGAGATCCTGTTCAGGCAGAACGTCCTGGTGTACGGATCAGTCCTGCTCTCCCTGGCGCTCTATCTCTTCTTCCGGTACACGGGCCCCGGGATGGCGCTGCAGGCCGTCGGGGAGAACCCCATGGCGGCGGACAGCCTGGGGGTGAACGTGGCCCTGACGCGCTACCTGACCGCCGTGGTTGGGTCGATGCTCATCGGGCTGGCCGGCGCCTACCTGCCGATGGTCTACACGGCGACCTTCACCGAAGGCATGGTCCGGGGCAGGGGCTGGCTCGCCATCGCCTTGACCTTCTTCGGAGGGTGGAGCCCGCACCTGATCTTCCTGGGGGCCCTGTTCTTCGCCGGGGTCGAGGTGCTGGCCTTCCGCGTCCAGGTCACGGGCGTGGGCGTCCCCTACCAGTTCATCCTCATGCTCCCCTACCTGGCCACCATTGCCGTGATGATGCCCACCTTCCGGCGACTTCGGGTACCGGCCTTCCTGGGGAAGAACTACGATCGCGAACGACGGATGCTGCTCTAGTCTGTCCGCCCGGATTTGAGGACAAGATCAGCGGGGTCAGGTACTGCTGCTGCTAAACTCTTGGCGCGCGGCCCAAATCGCGATCTGCGTCCGGCGGCGGAACCCCAGTTTGCGCAGGATAGCCTCGACGTGACTCTCGACCGTCCGCTCGCTGATCTCTAGCGTGGCGCTGATTTCTCGGTTGAGCAGGCCGTGCGCTATCAAATCCGCGATCTCACATCAACCCTTTGAAGGTGGGGAAATCCAAATAACCCTGATCCGGCAGATCGCTCATACACGACGGCAACGCACCGTCCTGGTCAACCATGCGAAGGAACGGCCCCGTCAGCGCGAGGCCGAGTCCCAGGGCCATTACGGCGATCATGATTGTTCTGGCAGCTAGAGATCGACGGAATGTTGACACGAAACTCCCCTCCTGGCGAAGCGGGCCGGTCAGTCGATTCGCGCGGTGGTTTGCTCAGCTACGCGCGCGGGGCACGTTGTAGATTGGACGGAGCAACTCGGAGCTATGTTCCGGACGTCCTGTCTGCTGCCATGCGTCAAACGCCCTGGTAATTATACCGAGGCATGTGGTGCTTGACCCGCAAGGCTAAGGATCCAGAGGAGCAGATGGCCAGGAGGCCCTGCTTCATGCCCTGAGCGCCCGGCGAACGGCCTGCATGAGTACCGGCAAGCTGAAGGGTTTGGCAACGTGATCAAAGGCTCCAAGCTCGAGCGCGGTTAGGATCTCCGCTTCACGGGAATGGACCGTGAGCATGATGACGCGGGTTCCATCCAGGGCATCGCTTCTTGCCATCCTTCTCAGCACGGAGATGCCATCCAGGCCGGGGAGGTCGACATCCAGGAGGACGACCCGAGCCTGGAGGCTGTTACCGGGACCTGCCAGGGCATCTGCCGCAGTGTGCCCGTCCCGGAACCACTGCGTCCGGCAGCCTCGGGTCTGCAGGCCGTTGAGTAGAAGTCCGGCCAGGGTTTCATCATCTTCCACAATCACGACATCTACGCTTTCTGTCGGCCGATCCCGGCTGGGGTCGGAGCCTGTAGGCAGCACACGGTCGAGCCCCGCCG
>JANONS010000192.1:0-3030 GCA_031420915.1 Armatimonadota bacterium | reverse complement strand
GCCGCCCACGCGGACCTCCACATAGCGGACGTTGTGCGCAGCGACCTCCGCCAACAGGTCCGCCGTGATCCGGGAGACGTTCTCGAGGGTATACGCGTCGTCGGCAATGCGCCCCGCCCGCCCCGCGTACCGCAGGCGGCGCAGGCGATCGTACCCGGTGAACGCGCCGGGGGAAGCGATGAGGTGCGGCTCGCCATCATAGGCACGCTCGTCGGGGTGGAGCCGTTCGGCCATCCGGTGGAGGCGAAGAGAGGTTTCCAGATGGAGGTGGAGTTCGACTTTCGGGAGGGCGCGCAGCGCAGAAAGCATTGGAGCCATTATACGCGCGATCACACCTGCGTTCTACCCAGGAAGATGCCGGTTAGCCGGGAAGATGCTGGTCAACCCGCAATTCGCCGATATAATTGGAAGGATGGCAACCGTCAAACGGGGACATCGGCAGGCCGAGCGCGAAGCCGGCCGCGAGGTCGACTTGGCCCCCTACCTCCCGTGGTACCGCCTGATGGTCACCGCCCGGCGGTTCGAGGAGGAAGCGGAGCGCGCCTTTCGCCGGGGGAAGATCGGGGGCTACCTCCACGTCTACACCGGGCAAGAAGCGGTGGCCGCGGGGTTCCTGGCGGCCATCCGCCCCGACGACATCTTCTTCACCGCCTACCGCGATCACGCGCACGCCATCTTCCGCGGGACCCCTCCCGACGCGGTGATGGCCGAACTCTTCGGCAAAGTGACCGGCGTCGCCAAGGGCAAGGGCGGATCGATGCACCTGTTCGATGTCGCCCGCGGCCTCTACGGCGGCTACGGGATCGTCGGGTCGCACATCCCTTTGGCGACCGGGGCCGCGTACGCCCTGCGTTATCAGTCCACCGACCGCATCTGCCTGTGCTTCCTCGGTGATGGGGCGATGCACTCCGGCTCGTTCCACGAACCGGTGAACATGGCGGCCCTCTGGGGGCGCGAGGGGCTGTGTCCCATCGTCTACATCATCGAGAATAACCAGTACGCGATGGGCACCTCGGTCGAGCGCTCCACGGTGGTGACCAACCTGGCCTCCCACTTTGACGCGTACGGCATCGACAACGAACAGGTGGACGGCCAGGACTTCTTCGCGGTGAAGAGCGCCGCGGACCGCATCGTGGCCCAGGTGCGGAAGACGGGGCGGCCCAGGGGCATCGAGGCGATCACCTACCGGTTCGCGGCGCACGGCGCGGCCGACCTCTTCCAGGTCTATCGCTCCCGTGAGGAGGTGGAGGCGCAGCGGCGCAAAGACCCCATCCTCCTGATGGAGCGGCGCCTGCGCCGGGCGGGGGCGCTGGACGATGAACGGGTGGAGGCGATCCGCCGGGAGGTGGAGGCGGCGGTCGCCGCGGCCCTCCGGTTTGCTGAGGAGAGCTCCGAGCCGCCGCCGGAGGCTCTCCAGACGGACATCTACGGCCAGGGATAGGCGATGGGTCAGGTCCTGACCTACCGCGACGCCCTCCGCTCCACATTGATCGAAGAGATGGACCGCGACCCCGCGGTCATCCTGATAGGCGAGGACATCGGGGTCTATCAGGGCACCTTTCGCGTCACCGCCGACCTGCTGCAGCGGTATGGTCCCAAGCGGGTCATCGACACTCCGATCTCCGAACTCGGGTTCATTGGCGCGGCGATCGGGATGGCCATGCTCGGCCTGCGCCCGGTGGTCGAGGTGATGACGTGGAACTTCTCGCTCTTGGCCGCGGACCAGATTCTGAACAACGCGGCGAAGGTGCGGTACTTCTCCGGCGGGCAGGTGGAAGTGCCGCTGGTGATCCGCGGGCCGAACGGTGCCGGGGTGCAGCTCTCGGCCCAGCACTCGCAGAGCCTGGAAGCGCTCTACGCCCACTTCCCCGGGCTGTGGGTCGTGGCGCCGGCCACCCCCGCGGACGCGCGGGGGCTCCTGCGGACGGCGATCCGCGGCAGGGACCCGGTGATCTTCCTGGAGAACGCCGCCCTCTATGGCACCAAAGGTGAGGTGCCGGATGGTGAGTTCGCCCTCCCGTTCGGGCAGGCGGACATCGCCCGCAGCGGGAAGGACGTGACGATCGTCGCCTATAGCCGGATGGTCAACCTGGCCCTGGCGGCTGCGGAGCAGCTTGCCCGGGAAGGGATAGACCCGGAGGTCATCAACCTGCGCACGCTGCGCCCCCTCGACCGGGAGACGCTCGCGCGGTCGGTGCGGCGCACCCACCGGGCCGTGGTGGTGCAGGAGCAGTGGAAGCCCTTCGGCGCGGCCGCCGAGATCGCCGCCGTCATCTATGAAGGCGCGTTCGATTCCCTCGATGCGCCGGTGGAACGCGTGACGGGCGCGGACGCCCCCATGCCGTACGCCCGGAACCTGGAACTGCTGGCGCTCCCCCACGAGCGCGACATCGTCGATGCGGTGAAACGCACCCTCTACCGGACATAGCCGATGAGCGAGGTCATCATGCCCAAGATGGGCGACGCCATGACGGAGGGGAAGGTGCTCCGGTGGATGAAGCGTCCGGGCGATCGGGTGAAAGTGGGCGAGGCGCTCGCTGAGATCGAAACGGACAAGGTCAACGTCGAACTGCCGGCGGAGGAAACGGGCACGCTCGCGGAGATCCTCGTCGCAGAAGGCGGCGTGGTCCCGGTCGGGAGCCCGATCGCGATGATCCGCCGGCCGGGGGAAGACGCAGGAGGGGTGGGGGCGCCCTCCGTCCCGGAACGACACGTCCCGTCGGGCCCCCCCGCCCCTCCATCTGCTGCCGTGCCGGAGCGTCGCGCCGAGGCCGCCGGCGGAACGGCGGCGCCGGGGCGAGGACCGTCGGAGGAACAAATCAAGGCATCCCCGGTGGCCCGGCGGCTGGCCCGCGAGCGTGGAATCGACCTGGCGGGGATCCATGGCACCGGGCCGGAGGGGCGCATTACGAAGGAAGATGTCGAGGCGTCTCTAGAGCGGCGGGGGGGGGGGCCCCCCCAACCCGCCACACACCGCCCCACCGGCGCCCCCCCCCCCCCCCCCCCCCCGGCCCCCCCCCCCCCCACCCC
>JANONS010000191.1:0-3123 GCA_031420915.1 Armatimonadota bacterium | reverse complement strand
CTGCTGACGTCCCGCACCAGCACGCCGCGTGTGAGCAATCGATCGTACAGCACCGCCGGTGTGATCGTCGTGCTGAAGAGAATGAAGTTGGTCTGACTAGGATACGCCGCGATTCCGGGGATCTGCGCCATCGCCGCGCTCATCCGGGTCCGTTCGTGCACGATCAGCTGGATGCGCTCTTCGAGGAGGTCCGCGTGGTCGAGCGCGACCAGCGCCGCCTCCTGGGCAAAGAGGCTGAGGTTGTACGGGGGCAGGACCTTCCGCACGGCGGCGACCACCGGTTCGTTGGCCACGATCCACCCCACGCGCACCCCTGCCAGGGCGAACGCCTTCGAGAGCGTCCGCAGCACCGCCAGGTGCGGAAAAGCGGCGAGGTCCGGGATGTAGGAGTCGCCCCCGAAACCCGCGTAGGCCTCGTCGATCGCCACGAGGCCGCTACTGGCCTCCAGGACCGCTTCGATTGACGGCCGGTCGAACGCCACACCCGTGGGATTATTGGGTGACGCGAGGAAGACCATCGCGGCATCCGGTGCCTGGACGGCCTGCACCATGGCCTCGACGTCCAGGCTGAAGTCCGGTCGCAGCGGGATCGTCCGGACCGTCGCTCCGCCCACCCGGGCCAGCCGCTGGACCATTGAATAGCCCGGCACCGGTTGGACCAGTCCCCGCCCGCCGGCAAACGCCTCCACCAGCGCGAGGATCGCTTCGTTGGATCCATTCGTGACCGCGATCATCTCAGGCCCGGTCCCGATGAACCGGGCCAGCGCCTCGCGCAGCCGGGCGCTGTCCACCTCCGGGTATCGGTTCCACGCCCGGGCGGCGACGCGGCGCAGCACCTCCGCCTTCACCGCCTCCGGCCAGTCGAGCGCGCTCTCATTCTGGTTGAGTTTGACGGGCGCGCTCTCCGCCACGCGGTACGGCTGGAGCGACGCGATCTCGGGCCTGGGGGAAAGCGGTGGTCGGGTTTTCATGTGACACCCAGACCTGTCGGGCGGCCGCCGACCCGCGCCTGGCTGGCACGTTCCAGGCGCTTGATCAGCCGCTGCATCGGGTCGGATTTCATCCGCAGGCTCGCGCGGTTCACCGCCAGCCGGGCCGTGGAGCGGAAGATCTCGGCCACCTCGACGAGCAGGTTGTCGCGCAGCGTCCGTCCGGTCATGACCAGGTCGACGATGCCATCCGCGAGGCCCACCCGCGGGGCCACCTCCACCGATCCGTGCAGCTCGATCAGTTCAACCGACCGGTGGTGCTCCTCAAAGAACGCGGCGCTGATCCGCGGGTATTTGGTGGCGATGCGCAACAACCCCCCGGGCTGCCACAACCGCTCCTGCTGCCCCTCGGGGAGCGCGACAACGCCACGGCAGGCACCGAACCCCAGATCGACGAGCTCGTAGACATCCCGCCCCTGCTCCAGCAAGAGATCCTTGCCCACGATGCCCGCATCCGCCGCCCCCTGCTCGATGTAGGTCAACAGATCGACCGGCTTGGCGATCAGCATCCGCAGGTTATCGGCCGCCGGGAAGACCAGGCTCCGCTCCGGCGGCGCCTCGCGCAGGATCCCCAGGCTCTGAAGCAGCGACACCGTTTCCGCAAAGAGCCGGCCGGTGGGGATGGCGAGGGTCAGCGGCTCCATCACTCGACCGCCTCTCCCCGGTCCGATGTGAGCGCAGCGACCAGCTCCCGGCGATCCATCATCTGTTCACGCCCGGTGCGCCGCTCGTAGAATCGCACCTGCGCCCCCTCGATCCACCCGACCCCCGAGATCCCCTCCGCCTCGGCCTGCCGCATCGCCTGCGCCCAGTCCCCCCCGAGGCGCACCGTCACCCGGCGGCCCAGCCCGCGGAGTTCTTGCGCGAGGGCCACCGCCTGGGCTCGGTCCGACCCATCCGCTGCCAGCAGGAGATCGGGAGGTGTGGGACCATCCCCGGGGGCGGCTTCCAGGACACGGTCCACCTCAAGGGCGAATCCGGTTGCGGCGCACGCCGCGCCAAACCGTGCGAGCAGGCCATCGTACCGGCCACCCCCCAGCAGGGGATACCCGGTCCCGGTTCCGTAGGCTTCAAAGACGATCCCCGTGTAATAGGTGAAGTCCCGGATGATGCTGAGGTCGATGGACACGAGATCCCCGACGCCGTACTCCTGCAGGCGCGCCACCAGTCCGTCGAGGTCGTCCAGCGCCTCCTGCGCGCGCGGTGTCCGGGCGAACTCCCGCGCCGACGTAATCGCCTCGGGCCCGTGCAGGGTGGGAAGGTTCCGCAGGAGGCGAGCCAGGGTCTGGTCGGAGGCGGCTTGCTCGATCCCCGCAAACTCCTTGCGGTAGAGGCGGACGCGGATCTCCTCCACCTCTTCCGCCCCAAGCCCGCTCAGGAGGTCGTCCAGAAAGCCGAGGTGCCCGACGTTCACGACGGCGTTTGTGACCCTCACCCGCCGCAGGCACTCCGCGGCCAGGGCGATGACCTCCGCATCCGCGTCCAGGCTCCCGTCACCCAGCAGCTCCACCCCCGCCTGGGTGAACTCGCGCGACTTCCCTCCGCCGCCCTCCTGTCCCCGGAACACGGGGGCCACGTACGCCAGCCGCAGGGGGGTGGCCGCTCCCGGGAGGAGTCGGGTCGCCGCCATCCGGGCGATCGGCAGGGTCATGTCGGGCCGCAACGCCAGCAGTTCCCCGCCGCTATCGACGATTTTAAACAGCTGGTCCTGCATGGAGGGACCTGCGCCGTGCACAAGGGTATCCAGGTACTCCAGCGTCGGGGTGGCCACCTCCCGATAGCCCCACCGGCGGAACTCCTCGCGAAGCTGGACGATCACGCGGCGGCGCCGCGCCGCCTCTGGTGGGAGGACGTCCCGCAGTCCCGGCGGCACCTGTCGCCACCGTTCAGCCTCGCGGGGTCGGGATCGCATACGGCACGTCTCCTCTTTATCGAGTTAAATAGATAGAGAGTAAAAGTACGGGCCTAGCCTACGGCATCCCGTGGGGTGTTGTCAAGCCAATGCTCGAGCGTCGGGCGTCCGCCCTCCCTCGTCGTCACCCTTCCGCTTGACAGGCTCTGCATCCGCTCCGTACCGTGGGTGTGTGGCCCTCTAGCCGGTGCAGCGTCGGACAGGCAGAAGCGGTCGGAATCA
>JANONS010000190.1:0-12421 GCA_031420915.1 Armatimonadota bacterium | reverse complement strand
TCGTGGACGGCCTGCTCCAGGCGATCCGCGCTGCGGGAGCCCTGAACGACACGCTGGTGATCGTGACCGCGGACCACGGCGGTCACGGGCGCACCCATGGGACTGCGCTGCCGGAGGATCTGACGATCCCGTGGGTGGCGCTGGGCGGGCCGGTCCGCGGAGGCGTCGTGCTCGAGCGGCGGATCTGGACCTACGACACCGCGGCCACGGCGCTCTTTGCACTCGGCCTGCCTGTCCCCGACAACTGGCAGGGGCGGCCGGTGGTGGAGGCGCTGCGAGTGGCGACGCCGACTGGGAGGTAAGGGTGTGCCCATCCTGATCGACGAGCGGACCCGCGTCCTCGCCCAGGGGATCACCGGGTACCAGGGGGGGTTCCACGCCCAGCGGATGATTGAGTTCGGGACGCAGGTGGTAGCCGGCGTCACTCCCGGCAAAGGCGGGACGGAGGTCCACGGCGTGCCTGTCTTCAACACGGTGGCAGATGCGGTCGCCCAGACCGGCGCCACCACCTCGTGCCTCTTCGTCCCTGCCCGCTTCGCCAAAGACGCGGCGATGGAGGCGATCGCGGCGCGGCTCGATCCCGTCGTGATCATCACCGAGCACATCCCCGTGCACGATGCGATCGCGCTTGTGGCCCTCGCGAAGGCGCAGAACGTACGCGTGATCGGCCCCAACTGCCCCGGCGTCACCTCCCCGGGACGGTGCAAAATCGGGATCATGCCGAACCACCTGTTCCGCCAGGGCGCCGTGGGTGTGGTCTCCCGGAGCGGCACGCTGACCTACGAGATCGTGGCCGCTCTCACACATGCGGGGGTGGGACAGTCCACGGCGGTGGGGCTGGGCGGGGATCCCGTGGTGGGCATGAGTTTCGAGGAAGCGCTCACCCTCTTTGGCCAGGACCCGCAGACGGAGGTGGTGGTCCTGATCGGAGAGATCGGGGGGAGCGCGGAGGAGGCCGCCGCCCGTTTCATCACGGCGGGCTTCCCCAAGCCGGTGGTGGCCTACATCGCCGGCCGGACCGCGCCGCCCGGCAAGCGGATGGGACACGCGGGGGCGGTCATCTCGGGGAGCGAAGGCACGGCGGCGGCGAAGATCGAGGCGCTCACCGCGGCGGGGGCGGCGGTGGCGGACCTGCCCGGCCAGGTGGCCGAGTTGGTCAGGGCCCGGCTTCGCGGGTATAGGCCATAGGGGTTGGGCTATAATCGAACTATGATCGGTCGGTTCCTCCTCCGCTGGCTCATCAACGCGGTGGCGATCTACCTGACGACACGCGTCATCTCCGGCATCCAGGTGCCGGACCCGCTGGTGCGGAACACGATCGTGATCGCGTTGGTCCTGGGAGTGATCAACGCGTTCATCCGACCGGTCGTGCTGCTCCTCACGCTACCGGTGAACGTCCTCACCCTGGGCCTGTTTACATTAATCGTGAATACCCTCATGCTCTACCTCGTCGCCGCCGTGACCCCGCTCGTGATCGCGGGGTTCTTGTCGGCGTTCATAGGGGCGTTGCTCATTGCGATCATCAGCACCCTCCTCAGCCATCTCGTCCGGCCGTAGGCGCCGCGGGCGGTCCGCCGACGGGGCGGGCGCCCTCGACCTCGACGCGCTGCCCCGGCCCCGCGAGGGCAAGCGGCCCACAGAGGGCCTGCGCTTCCTGATTATCACTGGGCTCTCCGGCGCGGGGAAATCCTACGCGATGCGGGTCTTCGAGGACCTCAACTTCTTCTGCGTGGACAACCTGCCCCCGCAGCTGCTGCCGAAGTTCGCGGACCTGTGTCTCCATTCAGACGGGAAGGTGCAGCGGGTGGCGGTCGTCATGGACATCCGCGGCGGCGAGTTCTTTGACGACCTGTTCGGTGCGCTGGCCCAGTTGGATCAGATCGGCGTCGCCTACCAGATCCTCTTCCTGGACGCCTCCGACGAGGCGCTGGTGCGGCGGTTCAAGGAGACACGCCGGAAACACCCTCTGTCGCACGGGCGGACCATTCTGGCGGGGATCCGGTCGGAGCGGCGCCGGCTGGAGGCGGTCAAGGAGCGGGCGGACAAGATCATCGACACCTCGACGCTGAGTGTGCGCCAGCTGCGCGAGGAGATCATCGCCACCTACGTCCGTGGTGAGCGGGCGGGGGCCCTGGAAATCAGCATCATCTCCTTCGGCTACAAGTACGGCCTGCCGATGGATGCCGATCTGGTCTTCGACGTCCGCTTTCTCCCCAACCCACACTACCAGCCGGCACTCCGTCCGCTCGCCGGGGGGAGCCGCGAAGTGCGCAAGTTCGTCCTCGGAAAACCCGAGACCCGCGCGTTCTTGCGCCACCTCTTTCGGATTATCGATTACCTGCTCCCCCGGTTCGTGCAGGAGGGAAAGACCCACCTGACCGTGGCGGTAGGCTGCACCGGGGGCAAGCACCGCTCCGTGGTGCTCGCCGACGAACTGAGCGGCCACCTGCACACGCGGGGATCCAAGGTACGCGTGCGGCACCGGGACATCCGCAAGGAGTAGCCGATGGGCGGCCAGTTCCGGCGGTGGTCCCGCTGGCTTGCGCCCGGATTGGGCATCAAACGCTGGGCGGTGGTGCTGGCCGGCGGCATCCTGCTCATCAGCGCCGGCGTGGCTCTCATCGTTAAGGTCAGCTTCCTCTCCTGGCTCGACCTGACGTTCCTGCGACTGCTCTCCGCCGTGGTCACGCTGACCCGCGGGGCCATCCCGCCGGTGGCGATCGGCGCCGTGATGATCCTCCTTGGCGGATTCGTCGTCCTGGTCGGGCTGCGGGGCGCGCTGCGCTCCATCGACCGGGTGCTCTTCCCGACCGGCACACCGACGCTGGTAGAGGTTCTCCGCCAGCAGCGCTCGCTCTCGCGCGGGCCCAGGATCGTGGCTCTGGGGGGCGGGACGGGATTGAGCACGCTCCTCCGTGGCCTCAAACGCTACTCCGCCAACATCACGGCGGTGGTCACCGTCTTTGATGACGGCGGGAGTTCCGGCCGGCTGCGGCGAGACCTGGGCGTGCTCCCGCCGGGCGATATCCGCGACTGCTTGGTGGCGCTCGCGGAATCCGAGCCGCTGATGACGCAGTTGTTCGAGTACCGCTTCCAGAGCGGGGCGTTCGACGGCCACGCCTTCGGGAATCTCTTCATCGCCAGCTTGGTGGGCGTGACGGGAGACCTCGAGCAGGCCGTCAAGGAGGCCAGCAAAGTCCTGAACATCCGCGGACGAGTCCTGCCCGCGACGCTTCAGGACGTCGTGCTGTGCGCGGAGTATGAGGATGGGACGGTGGTCGAAGGGGAGTCGCAGATCCCTCTCGCGCGCCGGCGTATCCGCAGGGTCTTCCTGAAGCCGGAGGATGTGCCCGCGCTCCCCGACGTCCTGGAGGCGATCGCGGAGGCCGACCTGATTCTGATCGGCCCGGGGAGCCTCTTCACCAGTGTGATCCCTACTCTGCTTGTGCGCGGGGTGGCGGACGCGGTGCGGGCGGCGGCGGTCCCCCGCATCTACGTGTGCAACGTGATGACCCAGCCGGGGGAGACCGACGGGTTCACCGCGCCGGATCACGTGCGCGCGCTGACTGCTGCGGCCGGCCCCGGGCTCGTTACCTACGCGTTGGTCAACACTCAGACCCCGACGAATGCCCCTCTGCGCAGGCGGTATGAGGTGGAGGGTTCAGTTCCTGTCGCCGCCGATCGTACCAGGCTGGAGAGTCTCGGCCTCCACGTTGTCGGTGAGGCGCTGATCAGCGAGGAGGAACTGCTGCGGCACGATCCTGAGCGGCTGGCCTCGGCCGTGATGCGCATCGCGTCCGCCGCCTCCCTGCGCAGGGTGTTGGTCTAGCAGGCATCACCTCCAGGAGAGGTATTCACGTCCTGCCGAAGCCTTCCCCCCGATCGCCAGTAGGCGGTGTCATCTGCTTGCATTCCACATATGTAGCATCGACCATAGGTCGATGGCTCGGATGTCGTTGCGGCGGAAAACGAACAGGCGGGGAGGGAGTCGAGTGAAACGGAGCGTCTTGGTGACCATCAGCGGCGCAAGGCCAATGTCTAGACCCGTTAGGCGATTTTGTTGACACGCTCAAATTCGCGCCTCTATGATGGGCGCGGCGTCGTGGGGCGGAGGCGGAGAGAATGCCGGAGAGGGTGCTGCTCGACTGGCTCTACGTGGCGGTGTTCGCGGTGGTGGGGGTGGTCATGGCGACACTGCCGCTCGGCATCGTCTGGCTCCTCGCTCCCCGCGTCGAGCTGCCCCAGAAGCGGATGACCTATGAGTCGGGCGTCGTTCCCTTCGGCCAGGCGTGGGCGCAGTTCAACATCCGCTACTACCTGTTCGCCCTGATCTTCGTCCTGTTCGAGGTCGAGGTCATCTACCTGTTCCCCTGGGCTGTCGTCTTCCGGCAGTTGGGGAAGTTTGCCTTCATCGAGGCGGTGCTCTTCATCGTCATCCTGGGCATGGGTCTCATCTACGCCTGGCGCAAAGGCGCGCTGGAATGGGTGTAGCAGGGTGAACTGGTTCGTCGAAATCCTGAAGGCGATCCTGCTTACCGTCGTCCTCTTCACTTTTCTGGCGGTGGTGGCCGCGATGCTGGGGGTGCTAGCGGAGCGCAAGATCAGCGGCTGGATCCAGTCGCGTCTGGGACCGAAGCATGTGGGACCGCAGGGTTTGCTGCAGACCGTCGCGGACACCGTGAAGTTGCTTCAGAAGGAGCACATCACCCCCTTGAACGCAGACGCCCTCACCTTCAATATCGCGCCGGTCATGGTGGTGGTGGCGGCGCTGCTGGCCTGGATGATCATTCCCTTTGGCCCCGCCTTCGGCCGGGTCCTGGTCGTCCGCGACATCAACATCGGTCTCCTCTTCTTCATCGCCATGGCGTCGCTCATCGTCATCGGCATCCTGCTGGGAGGGTGGTCCTCCAACAACAAGTACGCGCTGCTCGGTGGCTTCCGCGCGGCGTCCCAGATGATTTCCTACGAGATCCCCCTGGCCCTGGCGATGATGGTGCCGATCATGATGGCCGGGACGCTCTCCACGGTCGGGATCGTGGAGGCGCAGGCAGGCGGGACGCTGGACATGGGCAACTGGTTCATCTTCGGAGGCCGCTTCCAGTGGCGGGGGGTCATCCCCTCGGTGATCGCCTTCGCCATGTTCCTGACCGCGGCCACGGCCGAGACCAACCGCGTGCCGTTCGACCTACCGGAGGCCGAGTCGGAGCTGGTGGCGGGGTTCTTCACGGAGTATACAGGGATGCGCTTCGCCCTCTTCCAGCTGGGAGAGTATGCGGAGGCCTTCGCCATGGCGGCGCTGGCCTCGGTCCTCTTCCTGGGGGGCTGGCACGGGCCGGTGCTGCCCGGGGTGGCCTGGTTCTTCATCAAGATGTTTGCGCTGGTCTTCTTCCTGATGTGGGTGCGCTGGACCTACCCGAGGCTACGCTTTGACCAGCTCCTCAACCTCTCATGGAAAGGTCTGGTCCCGCTGGGATTTCTTCTCGTGCTGCTGACGGGGTGGTTGCTGGTGTGATGAGGCGGCGAGGACAGGAAGGCGGGCGAGGGGCCGGGCGGGATACCAATGGGTGAACTGGCCGCCTTCATCATCCTCGCCATCGTTACGCTGCTGCCGGCGGTCGTGGTCGTGACGAACCGGAACCTGGTCCGGGCCGCGATGTCCCTCATTCCCTCCTTCCTCGGCGTGACGGGTCTCTTCGTGCTGCTCGGGGCTGAGTTCGTGGCGGGGATCCAGATCCTGATCTACGCGGGCGCCATCGCCGTGCTCATCCTCTTCGTCATCATGCTGACGGAGGGGGGCACCGGGCTCGCCGTCCGCCAGGTGAACGAGCAGCGGCAGTGGGGGGCGCTGACGGCGGGCATCCTGACGGCGGGGTTGGTGGTGATCCTGCTCGGGACGCCGTGGCAGATCACGGCCGGGACCCTTCCGCGCTCGAACGTTGAGGCGGTGGGCATCGCTCTTCTGACCGACTTTGTCCTGGCGTTTGAGATCAGCAGCCTGGTGCTGCTGGTGTCGCTGGTCGGCGCGCTCGTCATCGCCCGCAGGGAACAGTAGACGGATCGCCCGGAGCGGGCGATCGCGCAGCGGAGGACGCATGCAGGTCGGTCTCAATCATTACCTGGTGGTCAGCGCGCTGCTGTTCGGGCTGGGGCTCTTCGGCATCCTCTCCCGCCGGAATGCGGTGGCTATCCTGATGGGCATCGAGTTGATGCTCAACGCCACCAACATCAACGTGGTGGCGTTCAATCGCTACGTCGCCCCCGCGGCCGTGAGCGGCCACGTCTTCGCGCTCGTGATCATCACCCTGGCCGCCTGCGAGGCGGCGGTGGGCCTCGCCCTGGTGATGGCGGTCTACCGCAACCTGGAGACGATTCACGTGGACGAGATCAATCTGATGAAGTGGTGAGATGGCGCCAATCACCTGGCTGATCCCGCTCCTGCCCTTCCTGGCCTTCTGGCTGATCCTCTTCTTCGGCCGCCGGCTGCCGGGTCAGGGCGCGTATGTGGCCGTCGGGGCGATGGTCGCGGCGGCGGTCCTCTCCATCGGCCTCTTTTTCAGGCTGGCCGGCGGCGCGGAGACCGTTCACCTGAGCGTCGACTGGCTTGTCCTGGGCGACCGTCCGATCTCGTTGGGCCTCCAGGTCGATCCCCTGACCGCGGTCATGCTGCTCGTGGTGACCGTCGTCGGCTCCATGATTTTCATCTACTCGATCGGGTACATGCATGGCGATCCCCGTTATCCCCGGTTCTTCGCGTACCTCTCGCTCTTCGCCGCCTCGATGCTCTTCCTGGTGCTGGCCGATAACTTCCTCTTCCTCTATATGGGGTGGGAACTGGTTGGATTGTGCTCCTACCTCCTCATCGGCTTCTGGTTTGAACGCCCCGCCGCCGCCCGCGCTTCCCTGAAGGCGTTCATCACCACCCGCATCGGCGACGTCTTCATGTTCATCGGCATCCTGCTGGTGTTCGTTACCCTGGGGACCCTGGGGTTCCGTGAGACGTTCGAGGCGGTGGAAAACGGGCGCCTCTCCGGCGGTCTGCTCACACTCACCGCACTTCTTCTGTTCGGTGGGGCGGTGGGGAAATCGGCCCAATTTCCCCTGCACGTGTGGCTGCCGGACGCGATGGAGGGGCCCACGCCCGTCTCCGCTCTCATCCACGCCGCCACCATGGTGGCGGCGGGTGTCTACCTGGTGGCGCGGCTCTTCCTGCTCTTCTTCGCCTCACCCGGGCATGAGGCTCTGACCGTGGTGGCCTGGGTCGGCGGGATCACCGCCCTGATGGCGGCCACGATCGCTGTCGTCCAGGATGACATCAAGCGCGTCCTGGCCTACTCCACGATCAGCCAGCTGGGCTACATGATGCTGGGCCTCGGTGTGCTCGGCTACACCGCCGGCGTCTTTCACCTGATGACCCACGCCTTCTTCAAGGCGCTGCTCTTCCTGGCCGCGGGGAGCGTCATCCACGCGATCGGGACCAACGACATCAAGGCCATGGGGGGACTTGCCCGGGTGATGCCCTCCACCTACTGGACCTTCCTGATTGGGACGCTCGCGCTCAGCGGCGTCTTCCCGTTTGCCGGGTTCTGGTCGAAGGATGAGATCCTGCTGGCAGCCTTCCACCGCAACCTTCCGCTCTTCATCATCGGGATCCTGACGGCATTCCTCACCGCCTTTTACATGATGCGCGTCGCGTTCTACACATTCACGGGCGCGCCGCGATGGGGCACGGGCACAGGAGGCCACGGGGCGGGCAGCCACGCGGGGAGCGGGCCACACGAGAGTCCGCGCGTGATGACCGTGCCCTTATGGGTGCTGGCGGTCTTCTCCGTCTTCATCGGGTTCGTCGGCGCGCCGTTCCTCGGCAATCCCTTCCATCAGTTTGTCCATGCGGAGGGCGTCGAGGCCCTCCCGCCCAACCTGCTCGTGGCCGGCCTGTCCACCGTCGTCGCCCTGGCCGGGATCGGCGCCGCCGCGGCCCTCTACCGGTGGCGTTGGGTGTCACCGGCGACGGTGCGCCGGGCCTTCCAGCCCTTCAGTACGCTCGCGGAGCGAAAGTACTACGTTGACGAACTCTACGCCTGGGCGGTTGTGCGGCCGACCATCTGGGCGACCCGCGTCCTGCGTGTCTTCGACCTGTACGTGATCGACGGGCTGGTCAACCTCCTCGGTGCAGCGATCGTGGGGCTCGCCCGCCTGTACCGGGTCTTCGACCTGTACGTGGTCGACGGAGTCGTGAACCTCACCGGCTGGATCACCACGAAACTGGGAAGTGTGCTGCGGTACGTCCAGACGGGCCGTGCGGAGAACTACCTGCTGGTCATCGCGGCGGGTGTGATCGCGATCCTGATCGGCGGGTTGTTACTCTAGGGAGGGGTGGGATCAAGAGGTGCCGATGCTCAGCCTGATGATCTTCCTCCCGCTTGCGGGCGGGATCCTGGTGCTCTTCCTGCCGAAGCGGAACGAGTTGCTCATCAAAGTGGTCGCCCTGGTGGCCTCGGCGGCGTCATTCTACGTCTCGCTGGTGGTGTTGGGAGGGTTCGAGGCGGGGCGGGGAATGCAGTTCCTGGAGTCCCACCCGTGGATCCCCGATATCGGGGTGGCCTACAAAGTGGGGATTGACGGGCTGAGCCTGCCGTTGGCCCTGCTGACGCAGGTGCTCTCCGTCCTTTCGATCGTGTACTCCTGGCGGATGGACGTGCGCCTCAAAGAGTACATGTTCCTCTTCCTGCTGCTGCAGACCGCGATGCTGGGCGTGTTCGTCGCCCTGGACTTCTTCCTCTTCTACATCTTCTGGGAGTTGACGCTGGTCCCGATGTACTTCCTCATCGGCATCTGGGGCGGGCCGCGGAAGGAGTACGCCGCGATCAAATTCTTCCTCTTCACGCTCATCGGGTCGCTGGCGATGCTCGTCGGCATCCTGCTGCTGTATTTCAACGCGTCGCCCAGGACGTTTGACATCCTGGCGTTGATACGCCAGCAGCCCCTGGCGGCGCACCTGCCCCTGGCGCAGATCGCCTTCTGGGGATTCTTCCTCTCGTTCGCCATCAAGGTCCCCATGTGGCCGTTCCACACCTGGCTGCCGGACGCCCACGTCGAGGCGCCTACCGCGGCCTCGGTGATCCTGGCGGGCGTTCTGCTGAAACTGGGCACCTACGGCTTCGTGCGCTTCAGCCTGCCGCTCTTCCCGCAGGTCTTCCAGCAGTTCGCCTTCCCGATCGCCATCCTGGCGCTCCTCGGGATCATCTACGGCGCGCTGGTGGCGATGGCCCAGACCGACCTGAAGAAACTCGTCGCCTACTCGAGCGTCAACCACATGGGCTACGTGATGCTGGGGGTGGCCGCCGCCGCGGCCGCGTTCGGGCAGGCGGAGAAGGCCCAGGCGGCCACCATCGCGTTGAACGGCGCAGTCTATCAGATGATCGCCCACGGCGTGATCACGGGAGCGCTCTTCCTGATTGTGGGGGTCATCTACGATTACCGGGCCCATACCCGAGGGGTGGACGAGTTCGGGGGGCTGGGGGCCGTCCTGCCCGTCTACAGCGGGATCACGATGATAGCGATGCTGGCCTCGCTCGGGCTGCCCGGCTTGATGGGCTTCGTGGCGGAGTTCCTCATCCTCCTGGGGTCCTTCGGCATCTTCCCGATGCTGGCGGCGACGGCGCTCCTGGGGATCGTCATCACCGCCGCGATGTTCCTCTGGACGATCCAGCGGATCTTCCTCGGCCCGGCGAACCAACGATGGAGCCGGCTCCCGGACATGGACGCGCGTGAGCTGATCTCGCTCGTGCCCCTGGTCGTGCTGATGGTGATCTTCGGGATCTACCCGCGCCCGCTGCTGGACATCATCACCGCGGCCATGCAGGGTCTCGTGACGGCGCTGCGCTGACGATGCCTCCCGCCGCCGACCTCTGGGTCCTCCTGCCGGAGTTCTGGCTCGCCGCGCTCGGCCTGGTGCTGCTGGGGGTGGATCTTGTCATCTCCGATCGGCAGAAGCATGTGGTCGGGTGGGTGGCGGTGGTGGGCCTGCTCCTCGCGCTCGTCCCGACCTGGGGATTGGTTGATACGCTGCAGGGGCATGGGCGGGTCGCGGTGTTCCAGAGTTACGCGATCGACGGTTTCGCCATCTTCTTCAAGTTCATCGCCATCCTCACCACCGGGCTCGTCATCCTGGCGGCGATGGATTACTTCCGCGCCCCCGCGGATCCCCGGCCCGGCCGGCTCGCCACCCCGTTTGAGGGGGAGGCATACGCCCTGTTCGTCTTCACCGGCTTGGGGCTGATGTTGATGGCGGCTTCCGCGGACCTGATCCTCCTGGCGCTGTCGATCGAGTTCGTCAGCCTCACCTCCTACGTGCTGGCGGGCTATCTCAAGGGGCATCCCAAGAGCAATGAGGCCGGTCTCAAGTACTTCCTGTTCGGCGCGGCGGCCTCTGCCACGATGTTCTACGGCTTCTCCCTCCTGTACGGCCTCGCGGGCTCGACGAACCTCTACGTCATCGCCGGCCACATGAAGGACGCCCCGCCCGCCACGCTGGTCCTCTCGCTCGCCCTCATGCTGGCCGGGTTCGGGTTCAAGATCTCGATGGTCCCCTTCCACCAGTGGGCGCCGGATGTGTACGAGGGTGCGCCTACTCCCGTCGCGGCCTTTCTCTCCGTCGGCTCAAAGGCGGCGGGCTTTGCCGTCCTGGTGCGGATGGTGGTCGTGGTCATCGCCCCGTCCGGGCTGGACTGGGTCCCGCTCGTGGCGGGGCTGTCCGCGGTCTCGATGTTCCTGGGCAACCTCCTGGCGCTGCCGCAGCGGAACATCAAACGGATGCTCGCCTACTCCAGCATCTCCCACGCCGGGTTTCTCCTGATTGGGGTCGCCGCCTTCGGGGGCGACTTCGGGAACATCGGGCTGCTGGTCTACCTCGCCGCCTACCTGTTCACCAACCTGGGAGCCTTCTTCGTCGCGACCTTGATCGGCGCGCGCCTCGGCTCGGATGACATCCCCGACTACGCCGGCCTGGCGCAGCGCGCCCCCGCGCTCGCCTTCCTGATGGCGCTCTTCATGCTCTCGCTGACCGGCATCCCCCCGACCGTGGGGTTCTTCGCCAAGTTCTACGTCTTCGCTGCGGCGATCGAGCAGACGCCCTCCCTGCTGTGGCTGGTTGTGGTGGGCGTGGTGAACAGCGTCATCTCGCTCTACTACTATATGAGCGTGATCCGCGCGATGTACCTGCTGCCGGCGGCCGACGCCTCGCCGGTGGAAGCGCCGCCCGCGATGCGTATCGCCCTCTGGGTCACAGGTCTCGGGACCCTTCTCCTCGGGGTGTATCCACAGCCGCTCGTGACGTTCGCACGATCGGCGGCCTTGTTGCTCCGTCTGTAGGATGTTATGATCGTCCGGTCTCCCAGGGCGTTTTGGATGTCAAGAGGCCCGTTTCACCCCCACATCTCAAAAGAGTAGGCTCTGATGGCCGAGCGGCACGGTCACAACGGTGAAGACGTCCTGCGCCTGATCGCGCAGAAGGAGCGCGAACTGGAGGAGATGATCGCCCGCGCGCGCGAGGAGGGCGCGCGTCTGGTGGAGGCGGGGCGTCGGGAGGCCGACGCCTTGACGCAGCGGGCGCGGGAGGAGGCCGTCGCCCTCGCGCAGGAGTATGCCGCCCGGGCGGAGGCGGAGGTCCGGCAGATTACCGGCGAGGTGGTTGGCCGCGCCCGGGAGCAGGCGGAGACGCTGCGCACGCGCGCCGCGGAGCGGATGGACGAGGCGGTGCGCCTGGCCGTGGAGCGGGTCGTGGGAGGCGGCACGTGATCGTCGAGATGAGTCGGGTGCTGGCGGTGGGGCCGAAGCGCCTGCTCGCCCCGGCCCTCGAGACGCTGCAGGAGATCGGGAGCCTCCACATCGATCGCATCGAAGCGGAGGAAGCCCCAACAGCATTCTCGGCGGTGACCCCGCAGGCCGCGGAGAGGGCCGAACTGGACGCGCTGGAGCGTTTGCGCGCGCGAGTGGATGGCCTCCTCTCCCTGCTGCCCACCGTTCCTGTGGATCCCGCCCCTGCTACAGAGGATCTCGCTACGCGGCTCATGGAGACGCTGGAGGCGGAGGCGGCCGCGCTGGAGGCGCAGGTCGGGCCTCTAACCCGGCAGCGCCTGGAACTCCAGGATGAACTTGAGTTGATCCGCGCCTATGAGGGCGCGGTTCGCGTCCTCTCCCCGCTGCTTACTGCACTGGCCGGGAGCCGCGCCTTCGAGACGGTGGGTTTCATGCTGAGGACGAAGGATCTCGCCCTCGTTCAGGACTTCCGCGGAAAGTTGCAGGAACTCACCGGGGGCCGCGTTGAGGTGGTGAGCCGCGTGGTGGAGGAGGGAAAGGTGGGCGTGGTCGTGGCCGTCTACCACCGCGACGCGGAGGCGGTGCACGGCTTCCTGGCCCGCGC
>JANONS010000189.1:0-2215 GCA_031420915.1 Armatimonadota bacterium | reverse complement strand
GCGCGAAAAGACCGAAGCCGCGGTCAGTCGGCTGCGCGAGACGAAGCAGAAGCTGGACAAGGTGGAAGCCCTCCTCGCACGGCTGCCTGAAGCCGCAGGCAAGGCGCCCAGGCACCTGCTGCAGGGGAGGCTGCACTTGGTGCGGAGGCAGTTTGCCGAGGCCGAGAAGGAGTTCCGGGCGGCGGTGCTGGCGGCGCCCTCAGACGTTGAGGCGCACTTCTTCCTGGGACAGAGCCTCGCCATTCAGCGCAAACTGGACGGAGCCCGCGCGGAGTTTGCCGCGGCGGTCAATCTCAACCCCACCGCGATCCGTGCTCACCTGGCGCTGGCCTCGGTGCACGCGCGATTGGGTGATCTGGCGCAGGCCGAGAGCGCCACGCAGCAGGCCCTCCGGGTTGACCCCCGCAACCTCGAGGCGCATCTCTTCCTGGGGGAAATCCTGCTGACGCGCCGGCAGTCAGAGGCAGCCATCCAACGGTACAGGCAGGCGACCCGCATCGCGCCGGGGAGCCCGCTCCCGCGCTTCCACCTGGGACGCGCCTACCTGGCTGCTGAACGGGAACCCGAGGCGCTGCAGGCCTTCGAGGAGGCGCTGCGCCTCCAGCCAGACTTCACCCCCGCGCTGGCGCAGATCGCCAACGTCTATTTCCGCGCAAAGGCAGTCGACAAAACCATCGCCCGGGTGCAGGCGCAACTGGCGCGAGTCCCACGGAGCGCCCCCACCCACGAACTGCTGGGGAACGTGTACGTTGCAAGCAAGCAGTACGCCAAGGCCGAGGCCAGTCTCGAGCGAGCGATCGCCATCGAGCCCCGCCTGTTCAGCGCGTATGTGAGTCTCGCCAACGTCTACGCAGCGATGAAAGCCCCGCAAAAGGCGATCGCCCGATTCGAGCAGGCCGCAAAGGTCGCTCCCGCCTCACCGGCGCCCCCCATGATGCTCGGCGTCCTCCTGGAGCAACAGGGCAAACTGGCGGAGGCACGCGCCGCATACGAGAAGGCCGTGCAGCTGGATCCACGCTTCGGGCCCGCGGCCAACAACCTGGCCTACCATTACGCCGAGCACGGGGGGGATCTCCAGGCGGCCCTCAAGTGGGCCCGCGTGGCCCGGGACGCGATGCCCGACAGCCCACAGGTCGCGGATACGCTGGGGTGGGTCCACTTCAAGCTGGGCGAGTACCGCGCCGCCATTGATTTGCTGCGCGAGAGCGTTGACCGGCTCCCCAGGAACGCCGTCACCCGCTACCATCTCGGGCTCGCGTACGCCAAGAACGGCGACAGAGCGCGGGCGGCGCAGGAGTTGCGGGAGGCCCTCAGGCTCGATCCGAAATTCCCCCACGCTGCCGACGCGCGGAAGGTCCTGGACGAGTTGGGGGGATAAGGGCGACCTCATGTCCACCCTGGGACTGGCCGTCGCCTACCTGCTGGCACTGGGCCTGACCCCCCTGGCCATCCACCTGGCCGTGCGGTGGAACGTCGTGGACCAACCGGGCATTCGGAAGATCCACACGCTTCCCACGCCGCTTCTCGGAGGCGCGGCGCTGTTCGCCGCCATCGCCGGAACGCTCCTGCTGCTCTTCGGGTCCACCCGTGAGGTGCTCGGACTGCTGCTCGGCGGCGCGCTCTTCCTCGCGCTCGGGCTGGTCGACGATCTACGCGATCTCGGGGTGGGAAAGTTGGTCGCGGAGTTCGTTGTGGCCTGGCTGGTGGTGACCGTGATGGGCACGGCCTTTCACCTCCCCTGGCCCTTCGCCGGGACGTTCCTCACCGTCCTGTGGATCGTGGGGGTGGCCAACGCGTTCAACTGCCTGGACTGCGCGGATGGCGCGGCCCCGGCGGCGGGCGGGGCGGCCGGGGTGGCGTTTCTGGCCATTGCGCTGATTGCGAATCAACCCCTCGAGGCGCTGCTGGCCGCGGCGATTGTGGGAGCCACCACGGCATTCCTCCCGTACAACCGCCATCCCGCGCGCATCTTCCTGGGGGATGCGGGCAGCCTGGCCTTGGGCTACCTCCTCGCGATGCTCGGCGTCATGCTCTCCCCGGGCGTGCTCTCGATCCCGGCGATGGCCGCTCCCGCGGTGGTCCTGTCCATCCCGATCTACGACATCATCCTGGTACACGTGCTGCGCTTCCGCAGGGGCGCGCGATCCCTCCCGGATCTCCTCACATCGACCGGCAAGGATCACCTCCCGCACCGGTTGATGGAGCGCGGCATCCC
>JANONS010000188.1:0-4011 GCA_031420915.1 Armatimonadota bacterium | reverse complement strand
TGGCGTATCAGGGGTGGCCCGCCGGTCTGACGCGCTTATCCGTTGGGCACACAAAGCAAGGGTTTATGGACGGAGGAACGTGGATGAAAGTCATCGCATTGACCGTGATCTGCCTACTGGCCGCCGGCCCGGCTGCGCTGGCCCAAGAGGATCTCGCCTTTCACTTCCTGAAGATGGAGGGTAAGGCCTTCTTCCTCGAAAGGGTTGTCCTGAATAGTAGGACGGTTCTCAGCGGCACGCTGATCTCGATTAGCCTTCCCATCTACGTGACCAGATACCTGCAGGACGGGCCGAACACGCTCGAGATCGAGTACACGAGCGACAAGACGGAAGGTCTGGTCCTGACGATCGAGGAACGTAGGCGCGGCCGTCCGCAGACGAGGCCAGTCGTCAGGTTTTCAAGCGCGGCCGGAGAGACGCAAGGGCGAAAGGTCAGGAAAGTCGTCGCCTTCACGGCTTACCCCCTCGCCCCGCCCCCGGTTAGCCTTGGCGATGCCGATCGGCAAGCAATCCTTGGCCTCATCCAGGTCTATCACGGAGCACTTGTGGCCAGGAATGCGGGGCGAGTCGCCAGATTCTTTGACCGTGCCATCAAGGAGGACGGCGGGATCTACCCGGAAGGTATGGAGCTCTTGCGGCGTGTCATGGCGAATTTTGCGAGCGCCCTCTCCAGTCCGCAATTCAAGATAGGACCTGTGCGACTCGATGGGCTACAGTTCGTTGCCGATGGACAGGTCGTCCTCGTGAGTCGATTGGATCGCCTCCCCTTGATGGAGAGCGAGGAGATTGAGGTCGAAGAGGAAGTCACGACCGTGGTCAACGGCCGGGAAGTGCGTCAGAAAGTGAAATCAAAGGTCAGAATAGCGCCCGGGAGGCTCGCGTTCAAACGATACGGGAGCGAATGGCATTTCGCCCTTCCCTTTGGTTTCTAACGTAGGCGTCTGCCCGGACACGCCGCGCTAGAGCTCGCGCCGTCCCTCCAGCGCCCGAGCCAGCGTGACCTCGTCGGCGTACTCGATGTCGCCACCCACCGGGACGCCGTGCGCGATCCGCGTCACCCGCACACCCAGAGGCTTCAAGATCTTGGCCAGGTAGAGCGCGGTGGCTTCCCCCTCCACGCGGGGGTTGGTGGCGACGATCACCTCCGCCACATCTCCGTTGCGCACCCGCGCCAGTAGGCCGGCGATCTTGAGGTCGTCGGGCCCCACGCCGTCGAGCGGGGAGATCGCGCCGTGCAGGACATGATACTTCCCTTTGAATTCGTGCGTGCGCTCCACCGCCAGAACGTCTCGCGTGTCTTCCACCACACAGATGGTGGCGGGCGACCGCTGCGCGTTGCTGCAGATGGCGCAGGGATCGACGTCGGTCAGATTCCAGCAGATGCTGCAGTACCGCGTGAGTGCGCGCGCCTCGGTGATAGCCCGGGCCAGAGCCTCCGCATCTTCGGCGGAGAGGCGGAGGATGTGGTACGCGAGCCGCTGCGCGGTCTTGGGGCCGATGGTGGGGAGTTTGGAGAGGGCTTCGATGAGTCTGGCGATCGGGGGGACGTACATGAGACCTGGGGCCTAGCCGGTCAGGCCGGGGATCTGCAGTCCTCCCGTGGCGGCCTTCATCCGCTCCTCGGTCAGCGCGCGCGCCTTGCGCTGCACCTCGTTCACCGCGGCGACGACCAGGTCCTGGAGCAAGGTCAGGTCGTCAGGATCCACCGCGGCGGGCGCGATGGTCAGCGACTGGAGTTCCCCGTGCCCGTTGGCCACGGTGGCCACCGCTCCGCCTCCCACCGTGGCCTCGACACGCTCGTTTGTCAGTTCCTCTTGCACGCGGGCCACCTCCGCCTGCAGCTTCTGCACCTGTTTCATCATCTTGCCCATGTTGAGCACCGACGGTCCCTCCAGGCGCGGCCTACGCGGTATCGGTCACCCGCCTGACCTCGACTACTTCGCCGCCGAAGAGTTCGACCGCACGCGTCACCAGCGGATCGTCTGCCCCCGGCGGCGCTGGAGCGGGATCGTGGAGCGGCGGGCCCTCCGGGTGTGGCGGGGCCTCCGGATGCAGTGGCGGCTCCGCGAGTTCCTCTTGCAGCCGGCACTGTAGCACCATCCGCCGTCCAAACACCCGCTCGAGGGCCTGCTCGACGATCTCCCGGTTTTCCGGACGGTGGAGGCTGTCCCTGTGAAAGTTGTATCCAGCGCGCAGGCCGATGACGAGCGTCTTTCCCTGCACCTCCAGCGGGATGCCCTCAATGAGGAGAGCGTGGCAGAACATCCGCAGCCGCTTGACCTCTTCCAGGACGCGAGCCCACCGGTTGCGGATGTCTTGCAGGGTCAGACCGGTGAGGTCCTCTTGTGTACTGGCTACAGTCGCAGGTTCTTCGGTTGGCTCGCTCGGGGACGATGCGGTTGCGCGGCGGGACGCGGGCTTGCCGCCTCCCTCCAGCGCCGCCACCCGCGCCTGCAGCCCTTCGATCGTCGGATCCATCTCCGGCCGCGCCAGGCGGATCAGCGAGATCTCCAGCAGAAGGCGCGGCTGCGAATGGGCGCGGGCCTCGACGTCGGCATCGCTCAGGATCTTGACGGCTCGAAGCACATCGGTCAGGTCGGCTGCGGCCGCCTGCCGCTGCAGGGCTTCCAGCCGTTCAGGCGTGGTGTCGAGCACCTCCTCGGGTTGCTGGGCCACTTTGGCGATCAGCAGGTCTCGGAAGTACTCGAGGAGGGTGCGCATGACCTGCCGGCTTTCCTTACCCTCATCAATCAGCGCGGAGGCGATGCGGAGCACCGCCACCGGGTCTCGCCGGAGGAGCGCATCGACCAGCGCGAAGAGGGTCTCATCGGCGGGCGCGCCCAGGATCGTCAGGATGTCCTCGGTGGTGATCCCCTCGTCCTTGTACGCGCTGACCTGGTCGAGGACCGATTCCGCGTCCCGCACCGAGCCATCCGCGAGGCGCGCGATGTGGCGCAGGGCACGGTCGTCGATGACGAAGCCCTCGGCCGCGGCGATCCGGCTGAGTCGGGAGGTGATCTCAGCAAGCGGGACCCGCCGGAAGTCAAACCGCTGGCAGCGCGAGGCGACCGTGGCCGGGATCTTGTGCGGCTCGGTGGTGACCAGGACGAAGACGGCGTGCGGCGGCGGTTCCTCCAGCGTCTTCAGCAGCGCATTGAAGGCGCTGGTGGAGAGCATGTGTACCTCGTCGATGATGTAGATCTTGTACCGCCCCTCCGCGGGGACGAGGATGATCTTTTCCTTCAGGTCGCGGATGTGGTCGACCTGGGTGTGGCTGGCGCCGTCGATCTCGATGACGTCGAGGCTGTTGCCCCTGGTGACGGCCTGACAGGCCGGGCAGGCATTACATGGTTCGGGCGTGGGGCCGTGCACGCAGTTGAGGGCCTTGGCCAGGATCCGCGCCACCGTGGTCTTGCCCGTCCCCCGCCAACCCGCGAAGAGATAGGCATGGGTGATCCGTCCGGCCCTGATCGCGTTCTGCAGGGTGCGGGTGATGCGCTGCTGGCCGATGACCTCGTCGAACGTCTGCGGACGCCAGCGACGGTAGACAGAGATATGCGACACCGCGGTCACCTCGGGGATATCGGTCAGAGACTATTTCGACAGGAGTGCGAGACAGCCTGCCAGAAACCTGCTGACAGCCATGCTCGATTCTCGTCTGGTCCTGGGCTTTTACCTCACCTCGCTCGCTGCCGCGATGTGGGTCCTGTTGGATAGCCGTAGCCGGCTCCTCCACCGCCCGGCATGGGAGGGCTTCCTCTGGGGCCTCGGCACCGCGGTGGCCCTGCCGGTGTTCCTGCCGATCTACCTGCTCGCGGCCAGGGCGCCCGACCAGTCGGGCCTCTGGGGTCCGGCCGAGATGGTCGCCATCGCCGTCTTCTTCATCGTGACCCTGCCGCTGGTGGCGGGCCTGGCGGGCGTGGTGGAGGGCACCCTGACCCTCTCCAAGGTCTCCGTCCTGATCCTGGTGCAGAATCTCGGGTTCCTGCTCCTCGCCATCTTTGGGGTCGC
>JANONS010000187.1:0-1924 GCA_031420915.1 Armatimonadota bacterium | reverse complement strand
GTCGGCAAGAACCTGGTCGAGAACAAGATGCCCGAAAGCCACTTCTTCATCGAATTGATGGAGCGAGGGGCCAAGATCGTCGTCATCACGCCCGAGTACAGCCCGCCGGCGACCAAGGCCGACTACTGGATGCCGATCCGGCCGCAGACCGATGCTGCCCTGTTCCTGGGCATCACGCGCCTGATGATCGACCGGGGGTGGTACGACGAGGCGTTCGTCAAGCAGTTTACCGATCTACCCCTGATCATCCGGACCGATACGCTGAAGCGCGTCCGGGCCGCCGAGGTCTTCCCCAACTACGCGCCGGGCCTGGCCCCTGATGGCCCCTCATTCACCCGCCACAACCTCAAGCCCGAGCAGTACGCGAAGCTCGGCGACTTCGTGGTCTTCGACAAGACCTCAGGGGTCTTGCGCGCAGTCACGCGCGACGACGTCGGGGAGCGCCTCGCCTCGAAGGGCTTCGACCCGGCGCTGGCCTGGCGCGGGAAGGTCCGCCTGGTTGACGGGTCTGATGTGGAGTGCCTGACGCTGTGGGAGGCCTATCGCGACCACCTGCGCGACTACGGCCTCGACACGGTGGCGGAGATCACGCAGGTGCCGAAGGCGATGATCGAGCGACTGGCGCGCGACATCGCCACGATCAAACCTGTGGCCATCCACATCGGCGAGGGGATCAACCACTGGTTCCACGCCACCCTGGCGAACAGGGCCTTCTACCTCCCCCTGATGCTGACGGGGAATATCGGCAGGCCCGGGGCCGGCTGTCATACCTGGGCCGGCAACTACAAAGCCGGCATCTTCCAGGGCTCGCCCTGGACCGGGCCCGGGATCACAGGGTGGCTGTTCGAGGATCCGTTCAATCCTGCGCTCGACCCCGGGACCCATGGGAAGGATCTCAAGGTCAAGAAGTACCTCAAGGACGAGGAGCCGGCTTACTGGGATCACGGCGACATCCCGCTGATCGTCAACACCCCCAAGCAGGGCCGCAAGGTGTTCACGGGCCAGACCCACATGCCGACGCCCACGAAGGTCATGTGGTTCAACAACGTCAACCTCATCAACAACGCCAAGTGGGCGTACGGGGTCATCAAGAACGTCCTGCCGAAGATCGAGTTGATCATCAACCAGGACGTGGAGATGACGGCGACCGCCGAGTACTCCGACGTCACCCTCCCGGCCAACACCTGGGTGGAGTTCGAGACCTGGGAGCTGACCGCGTCATGCAGCAACCCCTTCCTGCAGATCTGGAAGGGGGGGATCAGGCCGTTGTTCGACACCAAGGACGACGCGACGATCATCGCCGAGGTGGCGGCGAAACTCTCGGTCAAGACTGGCGACCGCCGGTTCCGCGACTACTACAAGTTCGTGCTCGAGCGGCGGCCTGAAGTCTACATTCAGCGCATCCTGGACAGCTCCACCTCGACGGTCGGCTACCGGTTCGACGACATCGCCAAAGGCAAGTACGGCGAGCCCGGCGCCGCGCTGATGCTCTTCCGGACCTATCCCCGCGTGCCGTTCTATGAGCAGATCCACGACAGTGAGCCGTTCTACACCGACACCGGGCGCCTCAACGCCTACTGCGACATCCCCGAGGCCATCGAGTACGGCGAGAACTTCATCGTGCACCGCGAAGGGCCGGAAGCGACGCCGTACCTGCCCAACGTGATCGTCACCAGCAACCCGCTGGTCCGGCCCGAGGATTACGGCATTCCCCTGGATGCCCTCCACTGGGACGAGCGGACGGTGCGCAACGTCAAGATGCCGTGGGCGCAGGCGAAGACCACGAAGAACCCGCTGTGGGAGCGGGGCTACCGATTCTACTGCCTGACCCCTAAGACGCGCCACCGCGTCCACTCGTCATGGAGCAGCACTGACTGGAACCTGATCTGGGACAGCAACTTCGGCGACCCGTATCGGTTGGACA
>JANONS010000186.1:0-2594 GCA_031420915.1 Armatimonadota bacterium | reverse complement strand
TGGCGTTTTGGCACAGGCACGTCGAGTCTGATGGGTTTTCCATGAGCCGGAACTTCCTCGCGGTTCACTTCGGCGCACTGCGCCGCCGACAAGGGGCAGCATGGCGGTCCCTTTATGCGGCGAGACGATGCTCGTAGAACGGATGCTGCTTGTCATCAAAGATCGCATACAAGGCATCCAGGTCCTTCGGATCGGGACTTAGCCACGCGTCCACGTTCTCCGGGCGGATATTGATAATGGTTCGGTCGTGACCTGCGGCAGCTACTTCGGGCTCAGGCTCGTCCGTGATCGCCGCAAACGACAATAGATCCGGCTCCTCGCCTTGCGGGTCAGTCCAATGCGACCAGAGGCATGCGATGAGCATGGGCTCTTCGGTGCGGGGAGTGAATTGGAGGACCCTGTTCTTGCCATCCTCCCCTTCCACGTTCTCGTAGAAGGTGGTTGCGACCATCAGGCCATGCGAGTAGCCGAACAGTCCCTTCCAATACTTTTCGAGGCTATCCCTTCTGGCGTTGTAGGTGCCAGGGTAGAGAACGTCGTTCTTGATGGGCTTGCCCTGCGGCCTGCACTGGTAGCGCATGGGCTTAATCACGCGCTTGCCGTCCGCCATGACTAGAACGGGGGCGTAGATCCCGGGGAAGATCCGGCTATCGCGCTGCTTCGTTTCGGTTCGGCGAAGGTCGGCCAGCCTGAGTTTGGCCTTGGCGATCTTGTCCGCCGATATCCGCTGATCATCGAGCGCCTTCTTCGTCTCCTTTGTCTGAAGGGTTCGGTTGGCGTCGTTGAGGCGCTTGGTCTGCTTGAAGAGCTCTTGCTCGAGCTTCGTGGCCTCGGAGGCGTTCCACTCGGCGATGAGCGCCTGGATCTCCTGTTCCTCCGGCGACTTCGTGCCCTGGAAGGCTAGTTCGATCCCTTTCGGGATCTTGACCTTCTCGCCCTCATTCCGCCTGACGAACATCCGGACGTATTCGCGAATGTCGATCTCCGCGTCTAACCTGCGGCGGTATTGGTGATAGTCAGCCCACACCTCGGCGGAGTAGCACATAGCGCTTCTCGTTATTCGCGAGCCCCAATCGTAGCGCCCAGCGGCGTGAACAAGACAAGGCCGCCCGGAGGCGGCCTCGGAAACCTATGCGCGATGGGGTTCTTAGGCCCCGGCCCCCTTCACGTGCCCCCTGACGATCCGTCGATGGGCTTGATCCGATCTGATTGCGCTGCCGGGTGCGGTTGCGTTGGTTTCACGTCGCATTTTCCGTGTTCCACGGCGAACGACAATAGCCAAAACCCTTGCTGCGCCGTAGGATTTTTCCGAATTCATGCCCGCCCTTCGCCAGTGGCGTAGCGTTGCCTATCCCTCCGTCTCATGCTCCGCGACCCGTTCGCGGTCTGCTTTGCCGTCTCCAGGCCTCCTTCATGACCACTCATGCTCACTACATCGGCCCCGCTGCAATTGAAGCGCGGCGCCGCTACGTGCCCCTGTCCAGCATCACGGCCAAACTCGGATTCCCCTCGCCTGCAGAGGATTTCCTTGATGACACGATCGACCTCAACGAATGGCTGATCCGCAATGAAGCCGCGACCTTCTACTACCGCGCCGACGGCTGGTCGATGCTCATGGCAGGCATCTGCGATGGCGATCTTCTCATTGTCGATCGGAGCGTGAGCCCGCTCGACGGCGATCTGGTGCTGGCGTTCTGGGATGGCAATCAGCCGACGTGCAAGGTGCTCAAAACCTTCAAGGACCACATCGAGCTCCAATCGGCCCACCCCGACCACGCGGCGATCGTCTTGCCGCCTGGCACTGAGGTTGAAGTGTTCGCCGTGGTGGGCGTATGCCGGCAGATCCAGAGGAAGCGCCCGAGCTATGTTCGCCCTCGTTGACGGCAACAATTTCTACTGCAGCTGCGAGCAGGTGTTCAGTCCCCAGCTACGCGGAAAGCCGATGGTGGTCCTCAGCAACAACGACGGTTGTGCGATCGCCCGCTCCGCTCAGGCTAAGGCCCTCGGGATCCGCATGGGCCAGCCGGCCCATGAGCTGAAAGATCTCGTGCGCACCGCGGGCCTTCAAATGCGCAGCGCAAATTTCGGCCTCTACGGCGATATGTCCGGCCGCATCAATCGGATTCTTCAGGCCGCCGCCCCACGCGTGGAGGTCTACTCGATCGATGAGTCTTTCCTCGACCTGACGGGCATCCGCAACCGCGAGGCGTTCTGCTTTGACCTTCGCGAGCGTCTGCGACGGTGGACGGGCATTCCAAACTGCATCGGCATTGGACCGACAAAGACTCTTGCCAAAACCGCCAACAAGATGGCGAAGAAGGGTGCAGGGGTCATGGACCTATCGGAGCCGGCGTCGCGAAACGCCGCACTCGATTCCTTCCCCGTCGGCGACTTGTGGGGCGTGGGTCGCAAGTGGGAAGCAAAGCTCCAGGCGATGGGAATAGCCACTGCGGGCCAGCTGCGCGACGCGCCGGACGGCCTGCTCTTGGAGAAGTTCGGCGTCGTCCTGGCACGCACCCAGCGCGAGCTGAAGGGCGAGGCATGCCACCAGCTAGCAGAAGTAGAACCCGACCGGCAGCAGATCATGGTTAGCA
>JANONS010000185.1:0-2540 GCA_031420915.1 Armatimonadota bacterium | reverse complement strand
CTGGTAGACCTCATCGAGTACCGCAAGGGCGTCGGGGTCTTCCCGGTAGAGGGACGGGACGACCGCGGCGGCGTCGGTCTCGTCAAAGAACCGTTGGCTAATTTGGGAAAAACTGAGGTGGCGATGTCTCACGATTTCGTGAGAGCAGCTTCTAGAAATGCCCGTGATCGCGACAGCGAAGCCAGCGTGCTCGAGGACGCTGAAGTGCTGCGACTCGATGATGTGATTAATGTAGTCTGCGTTTGCCCGGGTGGCGGGGTTGGGTTTGGACCAGGAGGAGTAGCAGAGACGGCCCGCGAACTCGACGAGTTTCTGCGCGTCGTTCTCCGTGTCGGTCTGCCAGATCTCCCAGGGCGCTCGCTCGGACCCCTCCAGCACGAACCGTGTCTCAGCGACCTTCACGACCCGCAGGTCGGCCCGTTTCATCTGTATAACCCTCCCGGCGGCTGGTTCGGGGCCCGCGCCGCTGAACGGCCGAGTCGGCAAGATGCAACCTCAGGGAAGGGGTCGGGGACTCAGCGGGGTCGGAATGCGGTGGGTGCAGAACGGTCGAGGAACGTGGACAGGTGCGGTATAGGCAGCGACCCCCCCTGAGGTGCCTTTGAGCCTTCCACATCTAGTGCCGGGATTCCTTCACTTGCCCCAGATATTGTGGTGAAGTTGTACGGCTCCCCCCTCTCGACCGCCCGGCCGAACCGCCTTACCTTATATATAGGGGGGCTGCAGGGTGGAACGGTCAGAATGGGAGGCGGTACGGCGGCGCCTGGAGGCGACCTCGGGGGGCCGGCTGGAGGGAGGCGGCCTACGCCGGGCGGCTGTCCTGGTGCCGCTCTACCAGGCGGGCGGAGAGATCTTCCTGCTGCTCACCAGGCGGACGCAGATGGTCGAGCATCACAAGGGGCAGATCGCCTTTCCGGGCGGCGCGGCGGACGAGGGAGAGGATCTCCTCCAGACGGCGCTGCGCGAGACCTATGAGGAGATCGGCATCTCCCCGGCACAGGTGGAGATCCTCGGCAGGCTCCCCGACACCGAGGTCACCATCTCCGGCTTCCGGGTGACACCGTACGTGGGGGTCGTCCCACACCCGTATCCGTTCCGGCTGAACGCCGAGGAGGTTGAGGACCTGCTGTCCCTCCCCCTGGCCGCCTTCCGGGACCCCGCCAACCTCCGGGTTGAACAGCGCGAGTGGGCACCGGGGCGGCGCACCAAGGTCTACTATTATACCTATGAGGGTCAGACCATCTGGGGAGCGACGGCCCGCATCATCAAGGATCTGGTTGATGCGCTGGCGTGACGTCGCACACGCATGATCGAGGCGAGGGCCATGAAGCCCATCTATCTGGACTATGCCTCAACGACCCCCATGGATGCGCGGGTGGTCGACGCCATGCACCCCTTCCTGCGCGACCGGTTCGGCAACCCCGCTAGCGTCCACGGTTTCGGGCAGAGCGCCCGGGAGGCGGTGGACGCCGCACGGGAGGTCCTGGCACGCGCGGTCGGCGCGCGCGATCCTGAAGAGATCGTCTTCACCAGCGGGGCCACGGAGGCGGACAACTTCGCCGTCATCGGCGCGGCCTACGCGAACGAGGCGCGGGGTCGCCACCTGATCATCAGCGGTGTGGAGCACCACGCCGTGCTCGAACCCGCCCGCTTCCTGGAGTCCCGTGGGTACGCGCTCACGCTCCTGCCGGTGGACGGCGCAGGCCGGGTGGACCCCGAGGCGGTGCGCCGGGCGATCCGCCCCGACACCATCCTGGTCTCGGTCATGCACGGCAACAACGAGATCGGGACGCTCGAGCCCATCGCCGAGATTGGGCGAATCACGCGCGAGCGGGGGGTCATCTTCCACTGCGATGCCGCCCAGAGTCTGGGGATCGTGCCGATCGATGTCGGGGCGCTGGGGGTGGACCTGCTCTCGATGTCCGCCCACAAACGGTACGGGCCCAAGGGGATCGGAGCCCTCTACATCCGCAAGGGGACGCCGCTGGTCCGCTTCCTGCACGGGGGCTCGCATGAGCGCAACCGGCGCGCCGGCACCCACAACGTCCCGGGCATCATAGGTTTCGCGGAGGCGATCCGCCTGGCCCTCGCGGTGATGGACGAGGAAGGCGCCCGTCTGCGGCGGCTGCGGGACCGGTTCATGCGCGGGCTGCTCGCGCTCGATGGCGTCCGCCTGAACGGGCACCCGACCGAGCGCCTCCCCGGCAACGTGAACGTCTCCTTCCGCGGCACGGACAGCGAGTCGCTGCTGCTGGCGTTGGATCTGCAGGGGGTGGCGGCGAGCAGCGGGTCGGCCTGCACCTCGGGAAGCCTGGAACCCTCACACGTCCTCTCGGTGATCGGTCTCGACCCGGAGGTGGCCGCTGGGACCCTCCGCTTCTCCCTCGGCCGGTGGACCACGGATGAGGAGATCGACCGGGTCCTGGAGATGTTCCCGCCGATCTTGGACTCCGTACGGTCGGCGTTTGTCAGTTGAGCGGCGCCAAGGGGGACCGACCCCGGCGATCGAGCCTGATGGTTCCGGCCCCCGAAGACTTCAT